>BNXT01000211.1 GCA_025999775.1 Bacteroidia bacterium
AGGAACTTGTGATAATCTAATCAAACAAATTGATGAAATCCTATTGAAAATCTAAAAAATGAAATCCCTACTTCCGCTAATACTTTTCGTTTTCTTAACCTTCGATGCAGCCTCTCAGTACTATGCTTCCGGTTCTGATCCGTCGCGGATTCGATGGCAAAAGATAGAAACGCCGTTTGTGAGAATTATTTTTGATGGTAATTTTAAGCATGAGGCTTTGCGATTGGCGTATTTGATTGATAGTGTTGCGCCATTAGTAGCTGCCGATATGAAGCATCAACCGGAGCGTATTGACGTAGTGTTGCACAACTATATGTCCTATGCCAATGGTTTTGTGTCGTGGGCGCCTAAGCGGATGGAGTTTTATACCACGCCACATCAGACTATCTATGGCGTTGATTGGTTGGAGCAACTTGCGGTGCACGAATATAGGCATGTTGTGCAATCAAGCAAACTTAATAGCGGTATCGGTAAGGCGTTGAGCTATGTTTTTGGTCAACAAGCCGTAGGTGTCATCCTTGGACTACGGATGCCCATGTGGCTCATGGAGGGCGACGCCGTAGCAACCGAAACAGCGCTCACAGAGAGCGGACGCGGACGCTCGTTTGAGTTTAATCAGGAATTGAAGGCACAGTTAGTCGATAATCGGATTTTCAGTTTTGATAAGGCTTATCTCGGTTCGTACCGCGATAAAGTCCCCAATTATTATAAATCGGGCTATCAGATTGTCGCTTTGGGACAGCAGAAATACGGCTCTGAACTGTGGGAACAACGCATTGCCAAGGTTACAAAATTTAGTGCAAAATCGGTCAAGCAAACTACCGGTATGCGAATGAACACTCTATACAAAACGCTGTTTAAAGATTTACAAGAAGCCTACAAAACCGAGGTCGCAGACCTCAAAACAACCGCTTTTGTGCCGATTATAGCTAACGAACGTGAAGATTATTGCGACTACCTGTCGCCTGTCGCCACAACGGACAGCACCCTTGTTTGTGAAAAAACAGGTCCAGGCATAAGAGGTCAGCTTGTAGAAATAAATATCAATACCGGCAGCAATCGAACGTTGGCATACACAGGAATTCGTGATGAACAAACCATCTCGGCAAACGATAGAATGATTGTATGGAGTGAAATTGAATACGATGAACGTTGGGAAAACGAATCCTATTCAGTGATTCGATACTATGATTTTACGACGAAACAGGTCGGCTCGTTGACCAAGAAAAGCCGTCTGTTTGCGCCTGCCATTCATCCCACTATGAATAGCGTAGCGGCGATTGAGGCGACCACTGATTATCGTTTTTCGATAGTACTCATTGACATCGCCACAACGCAAGTGGTTAAAACGATCATCACCCCACACAACATGTTTCCTCTGACGCCACGATGGAACAGCGACGGCACAAATTTGGTAATGATATTGCTCAATAGCGACGGTAAAGCCGTATATTCGCTCAATACTGAGACTGCCGAATGGCGACAAATTACAGCGCCTACTCACGATGAAATCAGCAATCCCTTTCAACATGGCGATACGCTATGGTTTTCGACGGATGCACAGTATGGTATCGAACTATTTAAACTATCAAATGTCAATTCAACAGCCATACAACTAACTTCATCGCGGTTTGGGGCAAATTTCCCTACTATCACGCCCAAATCAAACAGACTAATTTATTGTACTTACACAGCGTCGGGCTATAAGCCGGTGATCTATGACGATACGGTTGCCATCCAGTCCACAAAAGGTAATCCGTCGGTTTTGAAACGTCTTGCCGACGATATTTCACAGCAAGAAAAACCGCTTGTCAATGACGGCGCAAAGGGTGGTGCGACAGAGTACATATCGACATCCTACCGTAAGATAAATCCGTTAAATTTGTTCAATGTTCACAGTTGGGCGCCTGCCTACATTGACATTCAACAAGAGATGGTTTATCCGGGCATTTCGGTAATGTCGCAAAATGCGTTGAGTACGATGGTTGTTACGGCGGGCTACAATGCGTCGTCCAATTATCGGGACGAAAAATACAGACTCAACATTGCTTATTCGGCATTTTATCCGATAATAGAGTTGAGCGCCTCAAAAGGCGACGGCGTCTATTCGTACCCCTTGCCTGCAGGCGCTACCTATCGGGTTGAGCATGACAAAACGATTGATTACGCGCAGGTCTCGACATCTATCAAAATGCCTATCAATCTATCGTCGGGCTACTACAGCAGCGGTATTACGCCGCAATTGCGATGGTCGTGGAACTATCGCAGTCGAATCAACCGCACGGTCATATATGACAACGGCAACGTACAAGATGCCGCCATTGTCGAACAAAACTACTATGTGCCGGAACTGTCGCTTACAGCCTACCATCTGCGGAGAGGTACAAGTCGTGATGTGGCTACTCGTATGGGACAAATCGTGCAATTGCGGTACGCCTCTACCGCTTTCGGCAATGTCAATGCCGGCAAGGTGATGCACCTCTATTCGCGATGCTATGTTCCGGGATTGATGCGCTATCAGTCGTTATTTATTGACAATGCGGTGCAGTTTTCGCAGCACGGCGATTTCCGCGAAACGGTCAACAATATCAATTATTACAATGCTTTTAACAATATTACAGGAATGCCGCGCGGGTACATTACTCCGTCCGACTTCTCGTTTTGCCGTGTCCATTACCTTCTCAGAACCAACTACTATTTTACGCTGCTAAATCCCGATTGGTCGCTCACTTCATTGGTGTATCTGAAACGCATTAAGGTCAACCTTTTTTACGATCTTTCCGTGTCGAACTACCGATTTGAACACAATACACCGCACCACATCTCTTCTTTGCAACAAATCGTTTCCTCCGAAGGCGTGGAGATCAAAGCCGACATGCACTATCTCCGTCTGATAACGCCCTTCGAGCTAGGCTGTCGATTAGGCATGCGCAACAGCGACAACGTTTTTTTTGCCGAGCTGATGTTTAG
>BNXT01000212.1 GCA_025999775.1 Bacteroidia bacterium
GCTCTGGATGTGCTATTACAGCATATCGCTAAAAAATATAAAAACGAAAACATCAATACTATTGATGGCGTTAGAATTGATTTTGGAAATAAATGGATACATCTGCGCAAATCTAACACGGAACCTATTATCCGCATTTATAGCGAAGGTGAAACGGAAACAGTTACGGAGGTTTTAATAACTAAACTAATGGCTGACATCCATGAGATTATACGTAGTTAATAAGAACATTGTTAACCTTCTATCGCTATCGCTCTTCTTTTTCGGAGGCTCGTTGTCCGCTCAGGTTACAAAAGCCTCCGTTGATATGGAGATTTGTACATTAAGCAACGGTAAGACACTAACGACCAAGGCGGAAGTCTATTATCAAGTTCGGGACAACAGGCTTGTTACTCACTTCACACAACCCACTGAATCCGTTCTTATTACCAACAATAAGGGCGAAGTTCAAAACTATGACGTGAACCAGAATACCGTTTTCGTCTATCACAATTCCGACCTCGCTTCCACTACCAATACGTTATTTTTCTTTTTGAACGGACAAACTCAGAATTTAGGGTTACACAAGATAGGTTTCCGACTGCTCAAAACGCATCGTGAGGACAGTTTAGTTGTTAGCGAATGGGAGGCTACCAATCCGCTGAATACCATTCAAAAAGTGAACCTCGTTTACGACCATCTTCTACCCATTTATATTGACTACTTCGATAAAAACGGTAAACTTTTGAAAAAGGCTTACTTCTCTGATTACTATACTTCAAAAAAAATCTATCTACCTCAAAAAATCACCGAAATAAGCTATCTTGAAAATACCGATTCCCTGATTACGCAAACTTTTTACCGCAATATCAAAGAAGAATCGTCTGCAAACAGCGTTTATTTTGATTATGCCATCCCCGGCAATGCAAAAACAATTCAAGGCTGTCATCAAACAGCTACTAACGCTCCACTAACGCACTGATTTTCGCTGCAATCTCACGCATCTCTGCCTCGGAAAAGGACAGGTGTTCTTTCTGAAAATTAATATCCATGGCGTTGTTAAGCGGGACAAGGTGTACGTGGGCATGCGGCACATCTAAGCCGATAACAGCCACGCCTATACGATTACAGGTAATCGCTTGCTTCATAGCCTTTGCTATTTTTTTCGCAAACAGCAACAAAGTCGCATAATCTACATCGTTCAAATCAAAAATATAATCTACTTCTTGCTTTGGCACCACTAATGTGTGCCCCTTTGCCAAGGGTGAAATATCTAAAAATGCAAAAAACTTGTCGTCTTCTGCGATTTTGTAACAAGGTATCTCACCGTTAACAATTTTAGAAAATATGGTACTCATTATGCGTTATTTAACGGTATTATCAATTTCTGTTGACCTCCAAAATCTCAAACAGTATAGTACCTGCCGGCACCGATACTTCTACTTTATCGCCCTTTTTATGTCCAAGCAATCCTTTGGATATAGGCGATTCGACGGATAGTTTGCCGTTCTTGAAATCCGATTCGTTTTCCGGTACTAACGTATAGGTTTGCAGCGTGTTGTTGTTCAGATTTTTCAATACAACGTTTGAGAAAACGAGCACTTTGGAGGTGTCCATTTTGGATTCGTCAATGATACGTGCGTTAGCGAGGTCATTTTGGAGGTTAGTAATCTTCAATTCCAACATTCCTTGTGCTTCTTTTGCAGCGTCATATTCGGCATTTTCCGACAAGTCACCCTTATCGCGCGCCTCTGCTATTGCCTGCGAAGCCGCAGGACGATCAACACTGATTAGACGACTCAATTCGTCTCGCATCTTTTCTATCCCCTCCTTACTGTAGTACTTTATTTGACCCATAGCTTTTTCCTTTTAAAATGAAAAAAACGCCACCTTTCTTGGTAGCGTACCATTTATTTTGGCAAAGATACGATTTTTTTTTATTTTGACAAAATTTTTAATTAAAGGTTCAGATTCAACGCATTAAAAAATAAGAAGAGGATAATATTAACATACCGGTTTTTCATTGAGAGCTGTTAATATTATGAAAATCATGGTTCAGACAAAAGAAAGCGAACGCAATTAAAAACTATTTTGTATCTTCGCGAAAAAATGTAATCAACCGTGAAAATCCGTTCTAACAAGCTACGCGATATTAAAACCTTTTTTGAACAGGAACTCCAATCGCTGTACTCCCTTGAAGAACTGCGCTTTTATTTCTATTGGTGCTGCAAAGTCTTTGCTAATCTAACCAAAGTAGAGGTCATCAGTCATCCCGAACATACCGTGAGCGAGAGCGTCTTGTTGAAATTTAATTTTGCGGTGAAAGACTTGCTTCTACAAAAACCGATACACTATATCGTTGAATGTTGTGAATTTTGTGATTTAACGTTGAAAGTTACGCCGGATGTGCTGATTCCGCGCCCCGAGACAGAGGAGTTAGTGGCGTGGATACTCGAAGATAGGAAGTGCAACGTCGATAACCAACACGAACAATACGGATTAGATATTGGTACCGGTAGCGGATGTATAGCGCTGGCATTGAAAAAAAACGCGCCTCATATCTGTATGGACGCTTTGGATTGCTCCGAAAAAACGTTGACGGTGGCTAAAGAAAACGCCGAAAACAATGCGTTGAACATTCGCTGGATACTCGCTGACATAAGAGCGTATAACACACCGCAAATGTACGATGTCATCGTCTCTAACCCCCCGTATGTCCGACAAAGCGAACGCCAATACATGCAAAAAAATGTACTGGCGTATGAACCTGCAACGGCTTTGTTTGTCGAAGATGACAATCCGCTAATTTTCTACAATGCTATTAGCAACTTCGCAAAAACCAACCTTACTAAAGATGGCTATTTGTACCTCGAAATAAATGAGAATTTATCAGAAGAAACCTGCGCCTTGTTAGCCCATAACCACTTTAGTAATATCGTTGTACGTGAGGATTTTAGAGGCAAGCCGCGCATGGTGAGGTG
>BNXT01000213.1 GCA_025999775.1 Bacteroidia bacterium
ATAGTTGTAAGCTTACTCTATTGTTTCATAATTTTAGCAATTTTGTTGTTTGCTTTAACAATATATGTTCCGGCAGAATAAGTACTGATGTCTATGATGGTATTGGTGTAGGTACCTACCAACACACCAGATAAACTATAAATTTCTATTTTATCACCGTCCTTTAATTGCTCACTGACAATTATTAATCGTCCATTAGCAATGGGGTTTGGATGTACCAATAATGTTGCATCACTGTTTTGTGTGTCTATTGAATTAGAAGTGGGCGTACCATTGCTATTTTGGCAATCTGCCAACCGTGCATTTAGGATAGCTATCTGTGCCAGCAAGTTGCTAATACTGTCCTGCATAATGACATTATCCACTTGCAAGGCTACGACTTGTGTTTGTAAGGTTGTGTTGAGTGTTGACAAACTGCGATTGTTTGCGCCGAGTTGCGCTGTATCTGCTTTCAAGGTTACGACCTGTGTTTGTAAGGTTGTGTTGAGCGTTGACAGGCTGCGATTATTTGTTCCGAGTTGCGCTGTATCTGCTTTCAAGGTTACGACCTGTGTTTGTAAAGTTGTGTTGAGCGTTGAGAGACTGCGATTGTTTGCGCCGAGTTGCGCTGTATCTGCTTTCAAGGTTACGACTTGTGTTTGTAAGGTTGTGTTGAGTGTTGACAGGCTGCGATTATTAGCGCCGAGTTGCGTTGTATCCGCTTTCAAAGTTACGACCTGTGTTTGTAAGGTCGTGTTGAGCGTTGACAGGCTGCGATTATTAGCGCCGAGTTGCGTTGTATCCGCTTTCAAAGTTACGACCTGTGTTTGTAAGGTTGTGTTGAGTGTTGACAGGCTGCGATTATTAGCGCCGAGTTGCGTTGTATCTGCTTTCAAGGTTACGACTTGTGTTTGTAAGGTTGTGTTGAGTGTTGACAGGCTGCGATTATTAGCGCCGAGTTGCGTTGTATCCGCTTTCAAAGTTACGACCTGTGTTTGTAAGGTCGTGTTGAGTGTTGACAGGCTGCGATTATTTGCGCCGAGTTGCGCTGTATCCGCTTTCAAAGTTACGACCTGTGTTTGTAAGGTCGTGTTGAGTGTTGACAGGCTGCGATTATTTGCGCCGAGTTGCGCTGTATCTGCTTTCAAGGTTACTACCTGTGTTTGTAAAGTTGTGTTGAGCGTTGAGAGACTGCGATTGTTTGCGCCGAGTTGCGCTGTATCTGCTTTCAAAGTTACGACCTGTGTTTGTAAAGTTGTGTTGAGCGTTGACAGACTGCGATTGTTTGCGCCGAGTTGCGTTGTATCTGCACGTAATTGCAATACCAAATTTTCACAGGTATTAATATTGTTTTCCATTTTTAGTAAAGGGAATCCGCTTACAGTCGGCATTGTCCAAGCGCCGTCAAAATCCCATTGTAGATTAGTTGCTATCCATTCTTGAGATTGAAAATTTGACGAAGTGGCATCTTTGCCATTTGCACTTGATGCGTCCGTACTGCTTACTGTAGCAGCATTCAATAACATATAGACATCAGCATAACAATTTTGAAGCGTTGTATTTGACCCTTTGGGGGCAATTCTATAGGTATTAGCGCCATTACCGGTAATAGTGTTATTGGCAGAAAAGCAATTACTAATCGTTATGGATTGACTACTGGGCGATGCTGTAATTCCACCGACATGGTTAGTACCGCCGTTTGATATAAGATTTCCACTATTGTAACAATTAGTGACATAGGTAACGCCATTTGCAAAATGAGTACCTAATAAACCGCCTACACAAATGGTAGAGCCACCCACAGCTTCAATGTGTCCACTATTATAGCAATTAGCTATACCTATTGCACTCGCTATAGTTGAAGAATAGGTTACATCGCCACAGATACCTCCAGCGTAAGCGCCTAAAGCGGTAGTAGAAATGGTTCCTGCATTGGAGCAAAACCCTACAGATACATTTCCGGAAAGATTACCTAAAATTCCGCCACATCGTGCGTATGATTTTCCTCCATACGAAGCATCTGTTGCCGAAAGACTACCTGTATTAATACACCGAGTAATAACACTATATGATGCATTGCCACAAATGCCTCCCAACGAGACATATCTAACGGCTTCACCCCCGCCGCCATTATTATAATCTTTTGAAAATGAAACAGTGATAGTTGCATTGTTGTAACAATTTGTGATCGTACTCACTATTCTTTCGGAGGTAGATAAAGTGATAGTACTAGCCTGTCCACAAATACCACCCACATAAAAATTCGGTGCAGATGTGCCGTCGTAAGTCGCAGAAATTGTTCCTGTTACTGATAAATCTTTGATCGTGGCGCCTTGCAATAATCCAAATAGTCCAACATACAAATAAGTATTACTACTTGTGTTTACATTGATATTAACAGCTATAGTATGTCCATTTCCGTCAAATGTCCCCTTAAATGCTTTGTTACCGTATCCGATGATCTCAGTTACGTTGGAAAGATCCTTGTTAAGAAGGAAAAATTTCCCCTCGTATGAAGTTCCGCCATTGACTAATAACGCTAATTCTTCTAAATCGGCTTTAGAATTGATTAAATAGGGCATTTCCGCTGTGCCAGTACCGCCGCTGTAGGCGAAAATCCCTGTAAAACTGAGTACACAACAGGTGGTAAGTAATAATAATGCTTTTTTCATAATGAATAAATTATTTGATTAAATAGATACTTAATTTCGAGGATAAAACACATAAAAATAGCGTGAAACTTAACCGTTTCCCGCTATTAGTGGTATGTGACGTAACCATGCTCGTGGAAATAAATCAAGTCCACGCTACACGCATGAACATTGAACTTATTCTTTACGAGCCATTGTCTAATCGTCACATTTTCTAATAGCAAAGAATAAAAGCTAACGCTTTTTCAATATGTCTTATTTATAGTGCTTTACGC
>BNXT01000214.1 GCA_025999775.1 Bacteroidia bacterium
TTTTTCATTGTTTTTTTTTCTTTTTTTATTATTCATTTTTCATTTTTCATTGTTTATTATTCATTTTTCATTGTTCATTATTCATTGTTCATTGTTCATTATTCATTATTCATTGTTCATTATTCATTGTTCATTATTCATTATTCATTGTTCATTATTCATTGTTCATTGTTCATTATTCATTATTCATTGTTCATTGTTCATTATTCATTGTTCATTATTCATTGTTCATTGTTCATTGTTCATTGTTCATTGTTTATTGTTCATTGTTCATTGTTCATTGTTCATTGTTCATTGTTCATTGTTCATTGTTCATTGTTCATTGTTCATTGTTCATTGTTCATTATTTTGTGTAATTGGAAAATTTTATGTACATTTGCACAGAAAATATAAATATAGAACTCTTGAATAAAAAATTTAAACGCTACACGGTTACAGCGGCGCTTCCTTATGCCAACGGACCGGTGCATATCGGGCACTTAGCCGGTGTTTACATTCCGGCAGATATTTACGTGCGTTATTTACGCATGTGCGAACAGGATGTGATGTTCATCGGCGGCAGCGATGAACACGGCGTGCCGATTACGATTAAAGCCCGCCAACAAGGTGTTACGCCAAAAGATATTGTGGATAAATACCATACGATTATCAAACAGTCTTTTGAAGAATTTGGTATTACATTTGATATTTATTCCCGCACCTCCAGCGCTATGCACCACCAAACGGCTGCCGACTTTTTTAAAACCTTGTACGAACACGGCAAGTTTATTGAAAAAACTACGCAGCAGTATTATGATGAGGAAAATAAGCAATTTTTGGCGGATCGCTATATCACGGGCGAATGTCCTTTTTGTCATTATGAACGGGCGTATGGCGACCAGTGTGAAAAATGCGGCACGTCGCTCAATCCTACCGACCTCATCAATCCTAAATCGGCTATTAGCGGCAAGGCTCCGATACTCAAAGATACGAAACATTGGTATCTGCCACTAAACCACTATGAAATGTTCTTTCGAGAATGGATATTGGAAGGACATCAATCAGATTGGAAAACTAATGTGTATGGGCAGTGTAAATCGTGGATAGACCAAGGTCTGCAACCACGCGCGGTAACTCGTGATTTAGATTGGGGCGTAAAAGTCCCGCTCCCAGACGCTCAGGGTAAGGTACTCTACGTTTGGTTTGACGCTCCTATTGGCTATATCTCGGCAACTAAAGAATTGACCGACGATTGGGAAAAATACTGGAAAGACCCGGATACCAAGTTAGTACACTTTATCGGTAAAGACAACATCGTGTTCCATTGTCTTATCTTTCCGGCAATGCTCAAAGCCGAAGGCTCCTATATCTTGCCTGATAACGTACCGGCAAATGAATTTTTAAATTTAGAAAATAATAAAATTTCCACCTCTCAAAATTGGGCGGTATGGCTGCACGAATATTTGCAAGAATTGCCCGATAAGCAGGACGTGTTGCGTTATGTGCTGACCGCTTGTGCACCCGAAACAAAAGACAACGATTTTACGTGGAAAGATTTCCAAACCCGCAATAACAGTGAACTCGTAGCTATCTTCGGCAATTTCGTTAACCGTACCGTTGTGTTGACCGAAAAATACTTTCAAAATCAAGTACCGGCAATCACCGAGTTAACAGATTTAGATAAAGCGGCTATCGCCGAATGTGCAAAAAATACCGGAAAAAAATTGCGGATAGCCTTGAACATTACCGTTTCCGTGAAGGACTTAACGAGCTGATGAATCTTGCACGCCTTGGAAACAAATACCTCACTGAAACAGAACCTTGGAAACTGTTTAAAACAGACCCGGTACGCGTGCAGACTATTCTCAATATCGCTTTACAGATTTGTGCAAATTTAGCGGTTGTAGGGCAACCTTTTTTACCGTTTACAGCACAAAAGATTCGGACGATGCTCAATATGTCGGATGTTGCATGGAGCGATGCCGGACGTATGGACATACTGCCGCCGCATCATGCTATCAATAAAGCTGTTTTATTGTTTGAGAAGATTGAAGACGACCAAATACAGTACCAGATTGATAAATTACAAAAGAAATGAAACAATCCGGTCGTTTTTTGATAGGCTTAATTGCAGTATCCCTTGCGATGCCGTTTTGGGGACAAAATACGCATATTGCACTGCTGAAATATCACGGAGGTGGAGATTGGTATGCCAACCCTACCTCGCTCACGAATTTGATAACGTTTTGTAACCAAACTATAAAAACAAATATTCATCCTCAATATGCGACCATCGAAGTGGGTTCTGCAGAGTTGTTTAATTATCCGTTTGTGCATATCACCGGACACGGTAATATCGTTTTTAATAATCAAGAAACAGAAAATCTTCGTAATTATCTGATTGGCGGCGGTTTTTTGCATGTTGATGACAATTACGGTTTAGATCCGTTTATTCGTCGAGAGATGAAGAAGGTGTTTCCTGAATTAGAACCGGTGGAATTACCGGTTAGCCACCCTGTGTA
Organism: Bacteroidia bacterium; assembly: GCA_025999775.1. Classification (GTDB taxonomy): domain Bacteria; phylum Bacteroidota; class Bacteroidia; order Bacteroidales; family P3; genus BNXT01. The sequence goes on from BNXT01000214.1 coordinate 2,502, forward strand.
TCATCAAGTGTACGATTTCTCAAACGGATTGCCCAAGGTACATGAGCATGACAACAATCGCCCGCAGGGATTTGCTTGGATTTATGATGGTCGTGTGGTCTGTTTCTACACGTATGAATGTGACTTAGGCGATGGATGGGAAAATCCGGAAGTCCATAACGATAGTCCTGCTATTCATCTCAAAGCCTTACAAATGGGCGCTAATTTAATACAGTTTGCTTTCACACAGTGAAGGTTAGAGTTTAGTGTGGAGTGAAAAAATAATGAACAATGAACAATGAACAATGAACAATGAACAATGAACAATGAACAATGAACAATGAACAATGAACAATGAACAATGAACAATGAACAATGAACAATGAACAATGAACAATGAACAATGA
>BNXT01000215.1 GCA_025999775.1 Bacteroidia bacterium
GTGTTACCTTCGGCTGTAATATGAAGATAGTACGTGCCGGCAGAGAGGTTTGTTACATTTATCTCTATAGCGTCCGTTGGAATGTCGTTGTCGCTATAATTAACGGTTGTTCCATAGACTTCTTCGTCATCGGTATCTTCTTTGTCTCCACCACCGTTTCCGGTTCCTGTCCCAGTTCCGGTTCCGGTTCCGGTAGAAAATACGCTATAGTCTATAATTCCCCAATCGCTCCATCCACAGCGATTTTCCAATTTTGCCTTAACGTAGGCATGGCCATTAATAAGAGTACCCGGAAACAGGTAGCGAGTAAATTGCGAATCACCGTAATCTTGATCCAATTCGTCACCTTCCTCGTAGCCATAAGTGCTTATTTCGTTAATGGTCATTGGTGAGTGATAGTCCCAATCGCTATTTAGAATACCTCTGTAATCATCATAATATATCACATCGCCACTGCTATATGTTAACCCATCTAAAAACGCAGCGTTTTGTGGGAGATAATAATCCTCTCTCTGACTAATCACTGAACCAATCCATTCTGCGAGAGGTGGAACACCTATGTAAAATGTCTTATTAGGAACGTTATAAGATGTGCCATTTACTGTTATTGTAGCGCCAATCCAAGATTGATTACAAACTGTTGTATAGGGATCCATACAAACCATTACAGTGGAGTCTGTCAATACAGTCATTGCACTTGCAGGAAGGTTAGAACTCTTTGTCCATGTTACGGTTGAGCCGGATGGAAGATTGTTAAGATTTGACAACATAAAAGTTGCACACGTATCACAATTAATATCGGATCCGGTAATATATACTTTTACATAATATTTCCGCTGGCTTGGATATGAATAGGGAACATTGCTCGGAGTATGTCTAAGGAGCAATAGTTTTCCCCATTTTGATTCGTATTTTCCGGCTACGGATGATTTAACCGCTGAATGATCTCCGCCATAATAGTGTATCTTTTGCGCAGCAGATTCAGACGGAACTTCTATATAACAGCCTGTTGTATCATTCCAATACTTACTGAGTTGATCATTTCCCGCTGCATCGTACCAATTAATCCATACCTTGTTACTATTTCCTTCTGTCAAATGCCACGCATAAGCATGACAATTATAAGCGGTACTTCCGTCATCAAGTATATCTGACGCAGTAATACCATACTGATAGTATTGTCCACCACTACTTAAAAAAGCATTTCTTATGTATGTTTTTTCGGCTATCGAATAATTACAACTTGGTACACTAGCCTCTATCGTTGCACCTTTGCAAGTATAAACATATCCCTCTGAATATGAAGGATTGCATTGTGCAACTACACACAAGCCGCTCTTAATCAAAAATATGATGATGATAAATCGCTTTTTCATGATACTAACATTTAATTATTTAACAAATTGTTTTGCAAAAGTAACAATATCTTTTGATTGCCGATCAAAAACGGCGCTAAACCAAGCACCCGATAGCAATGGCACAATATTATTCTCATCTCTATCATAATATTGTATTATAGGTAAGTAGTCAGATTTATACATGACCAAACCCATAGCTGTGATTCTCCTACTACCTTCTTTTGGATATAGTTCGTACTTATCCAACAGCAACTTTACTATATTTTTTTTCTCCTGACTACTGCATTGATTGAGTATTTCTTGTTTTGCAAACAAAAATTCAAGTGCCGTCATTTGAGCGCCAAAATTCCAACGTACCTCAACGTCAAGCGAATTAAGACAATCAAAGCAGATGGCATCATAGTATGCTATTAGCGAATTTGCCGCATCATTGCGAGAAAGCAATTCCTGAACACTATTATGTTTCGAATAAATACTATCAAAAACAACTACTTCTGCAGTACTACTTGAAACCACAGATTGAAAATGTAAAGAGTAGGGCGTATCTAAAAAGCTACGGATCAATCCCGTTGTAGAAATTGAATGTAATATGCTATCCGGTAACTGACAGTATTCATACATGTTGATGCTACGCCATTCCGTCATGCCCGGTACAATAGGGTAAATGTACTTATCTGCTACATCCGGTAAGCAACCATCCGATTTAGGTTCTTTATCGGTACACCGGAATAACAAGCATGCTATCGTTACTAAACAAAAACACGCTATAATTTTATTATTTATTCTCATTTAATATGGGGTTTTATTAGTTATTTCCATTGACGTAGGCTTGTGCTTGTTGATAAATAGATAGTATATCATAACCAATCATTTGACCTGATTCTAAAGATTTGACAATATCGGTTTGGGATGAAAAATTTGTTATCAAACTATTTTCTACATAGAGCACTTTTGCCATAATCCAAGCTGTCAGAATAAGGTTATTGCCTCCAAACAAATCGCTATGCGCATATTTCATGTCATATTTTTTTATCGTTTCTTCTAACAACAGTTTACGTTCTTCTTGGGATAAAGATTGAATAACTCGATCTTGGGATAGGATGATCTCCGTGAATTGATAGTGAAACGAAAAAGCACCTTGTAATTCAATATTCCAAAGTGTGTCAAAATCAGCATAAGACATTTGAGAATATCGCGATAGTAGCCCATATCCCACATTTTGTCTATCCAATAATTCTCTTATGCCATTGAAATTAGTATAGAAATTATTAAATCCATCTTGGGGAGAATTGTATAAAAATAGAGTTAGTGGGGCAGGGTAACTTAAACAAATTTGCACTAATGATTCTGTACTTAATGAGTTAAGTAGGTTCTCCGGTATTTGGCAAATTTCATACATCGCATCCACAGACGTTAGTTGTTGCCACTGAATCATACCCGGTTTTACAGGGTAATTCCACATTGCATCTTGAGCTGATACAACATGGTATCCCACTAAAAGAGCTACTAATAATACTGCTA
>BNXT01000216.1 GCA_025999775.1 Bacteroidia bacterium
ATACAATTTTTTTTGAAACTGTTAAATAAAAAAAACGTATATTTGCATAGGGAAAACGAATGTAGAATGAAAGAGCATGTTGATTTTTTAGTGGTAGGGACAGGTATAGCGGGGTTGAGTTTTGCTTTAAAGGTAGCGGATTACGGCAAAGTATGTATCTTGGCTAAAGCGAAAGCGTCGGAGACATCTACGCAACATGCACAAGGCGGTATTGCTGCCGTAATGCTGGATTCGGATTCTTATGACAAGCATATCCGTGATACACTTATTGCGGGCGATGGCTTGTGTAAAGAAGAGATTGTACGATTGACAGTCCGTGAATCCACTGAACGTATCCAAGAACTAATACAGTGGGGAACTCGCTTTGACAAGAAAAATGATGGCGGTTTCGACCTCGCACGGGAAGGCGGACATTCCGAACATCGCATCCTGCATTACAAGGATCATACCGGAGACGAAATAGAACGCGCTCTGATAGCTAAGGCAAAAGAGCATCCAAACATCAAGATATGTGAAGATCAATTTGCTGTTGATATTATCACGCAACACCATTTAGGGGAAATACTTACGCGTCGGAGAGACGACATCTGCTGCTATGGCGTTTATGTGCTCAACCTTGCGACACAGCAGATAGATACCTATTTGGCAAAGGTAACGATGATTGCGACTGGCGGCGTTGGACATATATACAGTACAACAACCGATCCGGTGGTGTGCACGGGCGACGGTATAGCGATGGTATATCGTGCAAAAGGTAAGGTGAGCAATATGGAGTTTATCCAGTTCCATCCTACCTCATTGTACAATCCAAAAGAAAAACCTTCGTTTCTGATTTCAGAGGCTGTACGTGGATTTGGCGGTATTCTACGCAATCAAAAAGGCGAAGCGTTTATGTCAAAGTATGACGCACGGTTGGAACTCGCCTCACGCGATATTGTAGCACGGGCAGTGGACAATGAGATGAAACTATCGGGGGACGACTACGTTTACTTGGATTGTACACATCTCAACGCCAATGCACTAATCAACCATTTTCCGCGTATTTATGCTAAATGTTTGAGTATCGGTATTGATATTCGCAAGGATTGTATTCCTGTGATTCCTGCCGTACATTATAGTTGCGGCGGTATAGATGTGGATCAAGACGGACGCAGTTCCATCCGAAATCTGTATGCTTCCGGAGAATGTGCTAATACCGGCTTGCATGGCGCTAATCGCTTAGCGTCCAATTCGTTGCTTGAGGCGGTCGTCTTTTCGCACCGTGCCGCTATGGATGCACTAAAACAAGTCCAAACGATTGAGTTTAAAAAAAATATACCGGGATGGGATGCAGATGGAGTGGCGCTCAATGAAGAGATGGTGTTAGTAACCCAAACACTCAAAGAAGCTCAGGCAATCATGACAAATTATGTGGGTATTGTTCGTTCGGATCTTCGACTGAAAAGGGCTTTTAATCGCTTGGAGTTTATTTACAAAGAAACCGAAGAATTGTACAATAAATCGGTACTAACGGCGCCTATTTGCGAATTACGCAATGTGATAGAAGTGAGCTACATTGTCATCAAATCAGCAATGGAGCGTAGAGAAAATAGGGGGCTGCACTATTCGATGGATTTGGTTCGCTAAGGAAAAAGGAAAGATGTAGGCTGTTCTACAACATCACACCGACTTTCACGCCCAAGAGTAGAAGGAAGCCTTCGTAACCACTATCGTAAAACTTAGTTTGAAATTCCAATCGATGTTCAAGATTATCAGAGGCTTTGAAAGGGAAAACATATCTGTAACCTACGCCAAAGTACATATCAAGATAAATATGCGGAAGCAACCGAATATATTTTCCTGTTACTAATTGTAATGAAGCGTTTGTAATATCGGACTGAAACACCATGTTATATTGCTGGTACATATCATCTAACGCATAAACATTAAAGTGGTGCATACTGAAAGAGGGACCAACTCCATAGTAAGTAGAGCTTTCTTTGCGGAAAAATTTATACATCACGCCAAGACCATAGCCGGAGTGATCCCTATAAGGGTCTCGCGTGTAAGCCGGCGCAAACGAAAGAAACGAATTCTTTCCTATCTTATGTTCAAAATCAATGCGCAACTGATTAGCCCGCAAGTGTTGAGGTGAAAACATCACTAAGAGCTTACTGTCAAATAAGTTGTCCCGCACTATAACTTGCCCGCTGGTAGTACTTGTAGCACTGATAATGACTACAAGTAAAATGATTATATGTCGTGTAAATCGTTTCATTAGAACATAAACCCAATATTAACACCCATGTGAATAAAATTTTGATTGTGACTCGGTTTGTACCATTGTGTGCTTTGATACTGATACTCTGTAACAAAGTAAGAATCTTTGCCGGATAAGATTATGTTGGTACCCAACCCAATATATGCTTCCCAAAAAAACACCTCGGAAAACACCTTATGAAGACCCATTGAACAATTTAAGCTTAATTTTGTGAAATCCGATACGACATCGTTTTTAGTTTCCACACTGAATATGCTAACCTGCGGACCATAGACCATGAAGAAGTTGTATTTTCCAGTATTAAAGAGGTAAAAGATGTATTTATGCTGTAACCCGATGCTGTATCCGGTAAGCGTGCGGACATCGTTGGGACGCGAGTTGGAGAAACTCCACTGTTTGGACATTCCTGCGATTACCTTTAGCCATTGTTGATTTTGGATTTTACGGTCGTAATGTAATTCCACACCAGGAATCATAAAGGGTAATATACTGAGCGAAACATTATTGTGTCGGTACAACGCGGGGTCATCCACCGTGGTTTCACGGATTGAATAACTTTGAGCTACCCCTGTATAAACACACAAGAACAGCAACGCAATAATCAGG
>BNXT01000217.1 GCA_025999775.1 Bacteroidia bacterium
GTTTTACGAGGCTAAAATGCAAAAACTCACAGGCTATGCCTGCTCAAACAGTTTGCATTTTTACGCCTCTACAAACTTCTTCGTTTAACGCAAAATCTACTATGCCATAACTAAATAATGAATAATGATTGAAAATTTTAGAAATGTAGAAATTCCTCCACACATTATTCATTGTTCATTATTAATTATTCATTATTTTCATATCCTGCAAATCCTTTAATCTTGTAAATCCTGATTCAGACAATTGAGCTTGCGCAGGGGTTGCGACTGTTTTTTTCCTTTATCTGCGAAAATCTGTTTAATCTGCGTTATCTGCGTGCTTTCTCAATGAACAATGTGGGGGAATTTCTACATTTCTGCATTTCTAAATTCCTAAATTTTCAATTCCACACTCCACACTTTTTTTAACCTTTTTAACGGTTTGTCGGTTAATATTGAAAAAAAATATGTAAATTTGCAAATTGATTTTAAAAGGATAAGATATTTGTTACTGAATATAAAATGGGAATTACTGTAAAGAAATTACAACTTGATCAAATAGAGGCTATTCTTTTTGATAACGAGAAAATCATTTTAGACAAAGAAGCGCTAACTAATGTGAAAGAGGGGTTTGATTTTCTTAAAAAGTTTTCGGAAGAAAAACTGATTTATGGGATTAATACCGGATTTGGTCCGATGGCGCAATACCGCGTCAGTGATGAATTTCGCTCACAGCTTCAGTACAATATTATTCGCAGTCATAGTACAGGAACGGGCAATGTAGTGCCGCCGATGTATGTCAAAGCAATTATGTTGGCGCGCTTGAGTACCTTTTTGCAAGGTTATTCGGGCATCCATCCCGAAATCGTGAATCTCTTGGTGGAGTTTATCAATCACGACATCACGCCCTTGATTTTTGAACACGGCAGCGTGGGCGCCAGCGGCGATTTGGTGCAGTTGGCACATATAGCTTTGTGTTTGATTGGCGAAGGCGAGGTGATTTATGAAGACAAACGCCAACCAACCAAACCGGTAATGGATAAATTGGGATTGAAACCCATTCAAATGTATATCCGCGAAGGACTTGCCTTGTGCAACGGCACTTCGGCAATGACCGGTATAGGTTTGATAAATCTCATTTATTCCCAAAAATTATTGGATTTGGGAATCATCGCTTCCTGTATGATTAACGAAATAACAGCCTCTTTCGATGATTATTTCTCTCTGGAATTGAACCGAACGAAATTACATCCGGGGCAGATAGCTGTTGCAGAAAAAATGCGAAAAACATTGTCGGGAACGCAACGTATCCGCAAAAGAGAAGACTTTTTTTATCAACATCGCACGGAGGAAGAATATATCAAAGATAAGGTGCAGGAATATTATTCTTTGCGATGTGTGCCCCAAATTTTAGGTCCGGTGTGGGATGAAATCAGCAATGCCGAAACCGTGTTGCTGCATGAAGTCAATTCCGCCGGCGATAACCCGATTGTGGATCGTGTAGCAGGTAATGTTTTCCACGGCGGCAATTTTCACGGTGATTATGTGGCTTTTGAAATGGATAAATTGAAAATAGCCATCACTAAACTGACCATGCTTGCTGAGCGACAAATGAATTATCTTTTCCACGACAGGATAAACAATATCCTCCCTCCTTTCGTCAATTTGGGTGTGAAAGGCTTGAATTACGGTTTGCAGGCGGCTCAATTTACGGCAACTTCGACCACCGCCGAATCGCAAACGCTATCCAATCCGATGTATGTCCACAGTATCCCCAACAATAATGACAATCAGGACATTGTGAGTATGGGAACGAATGCCGCACTGATTACAAAAACGGTCATCGAAAATGGATTTCAAGTGATGAGTATTCATTTTATGGCGATAGTTCAAGCGATTGACTATTTGCATATACAAGATAAACTGTCCGTTGTCGGCAAAGAATTTTACTCGGATATTCGGGCTTTCTTTCCTGTCTTTATCGAAGATACGCCGAAATATGAGGATATTGAGCGAATGAATCAATACCTGAAAGGGAAAAAATTAACAAAGAATATTTAACAATGAATAACAAATATGCTTTGGTTACGGGTGGTTCGAGAGGAATAGGACGGGCTATTTCCGTGCAGTTGGCATCTCAGGGCTATTGCGTACTTATCAATTATAAATCCAATGAAGAGGAGGCGCAGAAAACATTGGAAATTATCACGGCAAATGGCGGAACAGCTGAGTTGCTGCCTTTTGATGTAGCTGACGGCGCGGCGGTCGAAAAAATATTGTCCGAATGGCAAGCCTCGCACGAGGATGAATATATTGCTGTTCTGGTGAATAATGCAGGCATCAGAAAAGACAATCTAATGTTTTGGATGGCAGACGAAGAGTGGAACAGCGTGCTCGACACAAGTCTGAATGGCACATTTTATACTACGCGTGCCTTAGTAAAATATATGATGAACAAAAAATTCGGACGAATTATCAACATAGTATCTATTTCGGGAGTAACGGGAATGGCAGGACAAACCAATTATTCTGCGGCAAAAGCCGGCGTTATTGGTTTGACCAAAGCATTAGCATTGGAATCTATCAAAAAACGTGTAACGGTCAATGCCGTAGCGCCCGGTTTTATCGAAACGGACATGACAAAAGATTTGAATCAAGACGAACTCAAAAAACTTGTTCCTGCCGGTCGTTTCGGTAAAGCGGAAGAAGTAGCGGAATTAGTAGGTTTCTTAGCGTCCGAAAAAGCTTCATACATTACAGGGCAAGTTATAAATATTAGTGGAGGACTTTAATTAATGAATAATGAACAATGAACAATGAATAATGAATAATGAGAGAGAATGTGTTAAAAGGTAAGTCAATGGTTTTTGCTTTGAGAATTGTAAC
>BNXT01000218.1 GCA_025999775.1 Bacteroidia bacterium
CGTATCGTACTGAGTTGTATCAATTACAAATATTTCGCAATTTTTGAGAGGAAAATACTCACGCAATGCCGAGGCAAAAAATCCAGCTCCCCCACCTAAATCTATTATTTTCAATGAGTTGCGAGTTTTTATTTTTTCCAGAATAGACATGTACCCATCAATAAGTTTTGATGTTGTCTTCTTCTCGTGCTCTTCATATATTTGCTGTTGGTGCAAATTAATACTCTTAATGTCTTCTTGTTGAATTAAGGTTCCCATAATATGATTATTTGTCTTTAAACTTTTTCAAAATACGTGTCAGGGTCATCCGGATTAAACAGTTCGTTAATCCAAAACTGTGTGATTAATTCGGTTTTCCCTATGTTGGTAATATTGTGTGTGTACCATATCGGCATATCAACATACGCCGGATTTTTGCCTGTGAGTGTAAAATTTACTATCTCGTTTGTTCCAATCCTACGCAACTGAATACGGGCTTCTCCTTGCAACACCACAAAACGTTCTATTTTTCGGGTATGATAATGATTACCGCGTGTAATCCCCGAATTGGTGGTTGAAAAAGACACTTGTCCTCCGGTATGTAATTTGACAGTTTCAACAAATGTTCCCCTTTCATCGCTATGTTTTTCGAGCAACATAGGAAAATGAGACAAGTCTATGAAACTACGAAATGTGTTGAACAAGTTCATCTCAAAGGACGAATGTAATGCTGGTATTATACCTTGTTCAAAATACTGCACTTTGTAGATTTCCAGCAAACTCAACAATTCCGACACTTTCTTTTCGGCAGTATGCAATAAAGGCAGTTCTTTTTGTGATTCTCCAGAAATAGCAATCTGATAAATTGTTTCTGCCAGTTCGCCCACGTAGATAAAATTCAATAGTCCGTCCACATCAATTTTGGGCTGTTCTCCATGTGTCAGTTGATGGCAAAAAGTAGCAACTACCGAATTGTAGTAAGGTTTTCCGAATGGTCCATAAACATTGGGAATAATTAAACCTGTAAATAATGTGTTGTTTCTTTGCGCCCAATTGTAAAGTATTTCCCGCCCTTCACGCTTAGATTTTCCGTATAAATTATCGCGTTCTTCTTGTGTGGATGAAGAAAATATAATGTGTGGCGATACATCTGCTATTTCCATCGCTTCAATCAACAGCCGTACAAGGCGAATGTTGGTTTGATACAATTCCTCTTGATTGTCGCAACGATTTACTGCAGCCAAATGAACAATCACATCACAGTAGCGCACAAAATTGACCAACATGGTAGAGTCGCTAAAATATGCATCTTCAAATGGAATGATCTCAACATCTCTTTTAATTTGCAGTAAATTAAAAAGATGCGTACCCACGAAGCCTGCCTGTCCTGTAATTCCTATTCTTTTCATATTTTAATATTTTGACCAGTCCACCCACAAATTGCTGTCATACCGCCATGAGTCGCTATACGCTTCGGGTAACGTTTTCCCAGACAACACCAGCAAAATGGAATCTTCCGCTCCTGCTTTAAGACAGTTTGCATATCCTTCGGGGACACATATAATTTTACTTTCAGCGTCTGCGAGATGGAATATTTCAACCGCTAATTCTTTTGAAGGATTTTCCCAGTTGTCAGGTTTTACAAAAGCCAACATAAAAGAGCCTTTGACGCAATAAAACCACTTTTTCTCAAACCGATGCCCGTGCCATCCACGAACTATCTGTTTATCGGTATGATGAATGAAATAAAACCGTTGCACACCATCGAAACAAAAAGCGTTTAACGAACTGATTTGTCCGCGATGGTCAGTAAATATCTCTCCTTGTATGACTTTGATTTCCGACATTATAAACCTAAATCTTCTCTGATGATGGATAATTTTAAAAGCAACTCTTTCATTCCGTCGTTATCCAATCGTCTTGTATTGTGCGAATGGTAATCTTCAAACAATTTCACTTTTTCTTCGCCTTCTACAAAATATTTGTCGTAGTTCAAATCGCGGTTATCACAAGGGATACGGAAATAATTACCCATATCTTCGGCTTTCGCCATTTCTTCCCGTGTTACCAACGTTTCATAAAGTTTTTCACCGTGGCGCGTACCGATAGTCTGCACTTTTTGCGGTGATTTGTACAACGCCAACAGCGATTCTGCAAGCGTTTGGATGGTTGCCGCAGGCGCTTTTTGCACAAAAAGGTCGCCATTGTTGGCATTTTGAAAGGCATAAAGCACTAAATCCACAGCATCCTCCAACGTCATCATAAAGCGCGTCATGTTGGGGTCGGTCAGAGTCAAATTTTTTCCTGCTTTAATTTGCTCTATAAACAGCGGTATAACAGACCCTCTGCTTGCCATAACGTTACCATAACGCGTACAACAAATGGTTGTTGTCGCATCGTTGCCCAATGCTCGCCCTTTTGCTATTGCCACTTTCTCCATAAGCGCCTTACTCATGCCCATAGCGTTAATCGGATAGGCGGCTTTGTCAGTGGACAGCACCACAATTCGCTTCACTCCGTGTGCAATGGCGGAATCCAAAACGTTTTCCGTCCCCAACACATTGGTTTTCACAGCCTGTGTAGGAAAAAACTCGCACGACGGAACCTGCTTCAACGCTGCGGCGTGGAAAATGTAATCCACGCCACTCATCACTCCATCCACAGAGCGCTTATCACGCACATCGCCAATGTAGAACTTGACTTTATCGCTCTGCAACAAGTGCCGCATATCGTCTTGTTTTTTTTCATCACGACTGAAAATGCGAATTTCTTTAATATCGGAATTCAGAAACCGACTAAGCACAGCATTACCGAAAGAGCCTGTGCCTCCGGTAATAAGTAGGGTTTTGTTTTTGAACATTTTAAGTATTATCAAT
>BNXT01000219.1 GCA_025999775.1 Bacteroidia bacterium
CGTATTTGCAGAGCATCGGCGAGCCGAAAGCAAAGACGGTGTATTTATTTTTGCTGCCCAACGCCCCGCAGAACAGGAACGGCATCTCTATAGCGGGCGATATGCCGAGAGACAAACGTTTTGGGTATCCTACGAAAACTGCAATGCAAGCCAAAAGGGTTACTTGTGAGTGCATAACGATGAGTATTGGGACGAACATAATATACATATATAGAGCTACAGATCCTACAACTGTGAAGATATTTTTGATGGTATTTTGTTGCATAATACTATTCTTTACGTTAATTTACATATAGTTAGCGATCAATGGGTTGGGGTCTTCCATACATTCCTGCAGATAGTCCCGAACAGATTTGCCTTCATTGGTAGCTGTTGCTACAATGTCCGAATATGCACGATTAAACATGATGTGTCCATCCTTTAAAATAGCCATAGTATCGGCTAACTCGTGAATAAGTTCCATTTGATGCGAGGTTATTAAAATCGTAACACCTTCTTTTGCCAGCGTTTTAAACAGTTTAACAATTTTCTGCGTCATTAAAAAATCTATGCCATCAAAAGGCTCGTCCAAAATAAGGTGTTTTGGGGAATGTATCAACGCTGCCGCTAATGACATTTTACTTTTCATGCCTTTGGAAAACTCAAGTATCGTCTGTTTCGCATCCGGTTCTATCTCAAAGAATGTCAATAACTCCCGTACTTTCTGAGGATAGCTATCCTTTGGCAGTTCGTACATTTTAGCAACAAAATTCAGGTATTCGGAAGCATACATCTTCTCAATGTATATCGGATGTTCAAACACATAGCCCATGTTTCGCTTGTAAACGTAAGCATCTTCTGTAATCACTTCGCCGTCAATACTGAACTCTCCCTTATCTGCCTGTAGTAATTGCGAAATAATGTGTACAAGCGTGGATTTTCCTGCACCGTTCACGCCTAATAATGCTTGTATCTTGCCCGTCTCGCAAGTTAGTGAAACCCCTGATAGTACCGACTTGGTACCAAATGACTTGTAAATGTTATCTATCTGTATCATACAATTATGAATTATCAATTACAAAATAAGATTTTATATAGGTCGTCTTGCGCAAAGACATCAACCAAACAATGAAAGAAAGCATCAACATTGCGAGCATTATCATAATTTTGTAATGCCCTGAAACCCTTGCGACCACTAAGAAAACACAAAACACAGTACTCATTAACAGTAAAAATAATACCCTCGCAACAATAGGTTTAAGAAGTCCGCTATTTTTATTCCAATACGCAGATAACTCAATTTTATTTCCTAAGGTAAAAGCCATAAACAGTAATGTATTAAGCAAAAAAAACGTTGTTAAAGCGACCGAAAATGTGATGGTTTGTGATTTCAGTATCATTACAGGAATGAGAACAAGAAAAAACCAAAAATATGTGAAAAGGCTTGTTATGATATTGTTTGAACGTAAAAACCGATTCACCGGATAGCCATACAAGAAGACTACCAAGCTCATTTCTCGTTGCTTTTGTAGAGGGTGCAACAAGTAACCTTGCATAAATATCAAGGATGCCAAAACCCACACATATACGTATTCTGGAAGCAAAAACAGTATCGGCGCCATGATTAAAAACGGATAGGAAGCCGCAAAACCCCCTGTGATAACGTATATTTTGAACCAATCTTTCAGCATACCTTAGTACCAATGGAATGTTCTCTCACGAAGAAATGGCTTAATCGCTTCATTTTCAAATGGTTGTTTTTTGACAAGTCGAAAAAATAAAACCCGCATTCCCAAATAAACTATGGGTAACAAACCTAAAAAAATCAAGGCTAAATACCAAGATTGTAAACCAAAAAAATTATCAAAAAGTATTTTATGTTGTGCAATCCAAAATATAATTATTACTACTAAAAATCCTGCATTAGGGATAACATTCACCACCCCTCGACTCCTTCGCATCCATTCTGCAAGAAAAGGGTGACAACATACGTACAAAAAGGGTGCAAGTAATATGCACACAAAAGAACCTAAATCAAAGGATTCTTTTACTTCCAATGGAGAAAAAAACTGCAAAATAATAGAAAGTACTATCACTACGATAACAGTAGATAACAAAGGCATACTCAATCCTTCTTTAAAAGAACGCAGAATCAAGACATTATATTTTTTATTCGGTGAAACCGCAAATTGTTGTATATTGACATAACTAACACTAATAGAATGTTTTCCCCACAAATACCATCTGTACGCAAATGGACAAAACGCAAAAGATACAATACAGGCAAGCATAGTTATTTGCGAGTCTAAAGCCACTGCGAGTGGTATCACTATACCGCAGAGATACATATTCCCTGTCAGTATTGCTCTTACTGTAGAATTTTGAAAAAAAGAATCGCCCATACCAAGTGAGTATTTTTACAAATTTACAAACATTTTTTGAAAAAACCAAATTTTTTGTCCATGCGGTTAAAAAAAGTTTGAGGCGCTACGGAATTGAGTGTGGAGTGTGGAATTGAGAAATGTAGAAATAAAAATTCCCGTAGGGAAACGAAGTTCGGCGTTAGCCAATATCTCTCGGTAGAAAAAATGAGCCACCACCAACCCGCTTGCCGTTAGGTAAGCGACCAAATCAAATGCGCAATTGTCTGAACCAGGATTTTCAGGATTAAAAGATTAACAGGATAATACGGAATTGAGTGTGGGGCTGCCGGTCGTTGAGCGTAGTCGAAACGACCACACTCCACACTCATTTCTATATCACCTCAAAAAATAGTAGGGGCAAGGCGCGCCTTGCCCCTACCCTACGGTCATCCATTATTCCACATATATTATTCATTAAAGCCCCCTGAAAGGGGCAAATCAATAGCGTAGGG
>BNXT01000220.1 GCA_025999775.1 Bacteroidia bacterium
AAATGTGGAACAGGTGTGGAATTGTTTATATCTTACCTTAAATCCGCAAGCCCAAAAGTTTGTAGTTTGCAAAAAATTTATATGACTACTAACTATGCGATAAAACATTTTTGTAACTTTGTCATCGGAAAATTCACTTTTGTTGTTTTGCACACCAAATTTAGTGAAATTTTTTCAAACTGCAAAGCGTTGCAAGTGTTTTATTTTCAACGCTTTGCTTCTTTTTGGTAATTTTTAGTTGCAGATTTAAGGAACTAAAGTTGTAACTTTGCGTATATTTAAGAGTTAGCGGCAAGCATTGACGATAGTGCGAACTTCAAACGACAGACCATAAAAATGAAAACAGTAGCAACAATTTTATTTTTCGTTTTGACACATCTGACATTTGCTCAGACAGTTTTTACTGTGGATGGTTTCACCAAAGATTATTATGGAAAAGTTGAAATCAACGACACTTCAGAAGTTTTCAGCAAAGGTTGGATAGCGATTTATGACAAGAAAACCGACAAGCAAATCATTAAAGTCGTTTCTGACGAGTTAGCATTATCGCTTCATGACGGCAAAGCAATTGCAAATATCAAATCTCTACCTTATGGAGAACAGAGTTTAATCATGTATGACGACTTTAATTTTGACAACAAAAAGGACTTTGCAATTTGTGACGGACAAAATAGTTGTTATCACGGACCTTCTTTCAAAATCTACTTAGCGACTGACAAGGGATTTTCTTTTAATGAAGCGTTTACAAGATTAGCACAAGAATATTGCGGAATGTTTCAAGTTGATTACAGTGAAAAGAAAATTTCAACCATGACTAAAAGCGGTTGTTGTTGGCATGAGTTTTCCGAATTTGTTGTTGAGAACAATAAACCAAAGGCAATAAAAATAATTACAGACGAGCAAGATTTACCATTCAACATTTTTACGGAACAGACATGGAATGGCAAGACAATGGTGAAGAAAACAACAAAAACAATTGACATAGATCAAGAAGAAATTCAGGTTATACTTTCTTTTATAGTTCCAGAAAACGGCAAAAAAATTATTCTCTACAACATCAACGACAGAATACTCAATTATGCTCTTGTGCGTAGGGACAGCACAGTAGAATTTAGTTACCCAATAGAGACAGTTTATCAAAATCCCGACTTCAAGTTTGACAACTCATCAACTAATCGTTCCGTGACTTTTTTAAATAAAAGTGCGACTTACAAAATTTACGACCGACCAACCGAACTCGGAATGGAAATAACTATTGACGGGAAAACTTATAACTTGGTTGGCGACAACAAAACAAGGACTGGTGGTTTGGACAATTTACTAAAAGTGCAACTTGACAATGTGGTTAATCAGTAACCTTAAATCCGCAAACCCAAAAGTTTGTAGTTTGCAAAAAATTATATGACTAACTATGCGATAAAACAGGTAAGAAAAAGGCAAATATTTTTTTATTGCTATGCATCTTCCAAACGATATACTTTATCGCCTCTGTGCACTATACTTTGAGTTGGAATAGAGCAATATTGCCCTTTATTTGCCTTCTCAACCGGCGCTAAATCCAAGCGTAATTCCGAGACCGTATCTTCGTAAACGCCCGTCGTTTGTCCCATAATCATAATAGCATCGTTTTGGTAAAGCGTTCCGGTTTCAATCTTGATTTCCGCCACGTTCAGTTTGGTAAAAAAATTCGTAACCTTCCCAATATAGACTTTCCGTTTTGTGGCTTTTGAGCCATATTGATTTGCCCATTCCCCCATTTTTTGACCGAGGTAATAGCCATCCCAAAAGTCTCGATTATATACGGTTTTTAATACTTCATTCCACTGTTGAAGTCGTTCAGGCGTGAACTGATTTGTCCAACAAGCCTCTACCGCTTCTTTGTATATTCGGGTTACGGTTTTGACATAATCTGCAGATCGTCCGCGCCCTTCTATTTTCAGTACTTTAACGCCGGCTTTTATTATTTTATCAATAAAATCAATCGTTTTCAAGTCTTTTGGGGACATGATATATGCGTTATCTATGGACAATTCGGTGTTTCCGTCCGTATCAAACACTTTGTACGGTCGGCGACATAATTGCAGGCACAAACCTCGATTAGCCGATTCGTTGTAGTTATCTAAGCTCAGGTAGCATTTACCGGACACTGCCATACATAGCGCTCCATGTGCAAATATCTCAATGGTTATTACTTGTCCTGACGGACCCGTAATATGCTCGTTTTCAATTTGTTGTATCATCGCTGCTACTTTGTCCAAGCTTACTTCGCGCGCCAATACCATCACGTCGGCATAGCGTGCAAAGAAACGCACTGCCTCGATGTTGGTAATATTGCATTGTGTGGAGATGTGTACTTCCATTCCGATATGGTGGGCGTATGTAATCACCGCCATATCGGAAGCTATTATAGCCGACACGCCCGCTTCTCTTGCTAAGTCTAATAACATCTTCATTTCCACGATTTCATCATCAAAAACGACCGTATTTACCGTCAAGTAGGAACGTATTTTATGGCGTTGACAAATGTCAACAATGATTGCCATATCCGAAAGTGCAAATGTGTGGGCTGCCCGTGCTCGCATATTGAGGTTTCCGATACCGAAGTAAACGGCATCAGCGCCGCCATCAATTGCAGCGTGCAGGGCTTCGTAACTGCCCACAGGCGCCATTATTTCTATAACGCTTGTATTACTTATCTTCGCCATACGCAATTTTTATCTTGTGTCGCACTTTTATTTAAAAAAGTCACGGAACGATTAGTTGATGAGTTGTCAAACTTGAAGTCGGGATTTTGATAAACTGTCTCTATTGGGTAACTAAATTCTACTGTGCTGTCCCTAC
>BNXT01000221.1 GCA_025999775.1 Bacteroidia bacterium
AGAATAGAACAATTAATTGAAATTTACCGCTCTGTATCAAAAGGTAAAGAAGATATTCTGCGAGAAATATCCTTATCGGAAATTCCAGAGATGGTGTATAATTCAAATGCTATTGAAAATTCTACTCTGTCACTCGAAGATACTGAAAATATTCTTTCTGGGGGTGAATTGAAGCGCAAAGTCAGTGTTCGAGAAATTTACGAGGCAAAAAATCTTGCTAAAATTACCGAAATGTTGTTGGACAAGCCCAAACAAAAACTTTCAGTAAAATTGATTTTGCAATTACACAATATTTTGCTTACCAATATTGACAACAGTATTGCTGGTCGTTTTCGCAGTGGAAAAGAATGGGTGCGTGTAGGCAATCATTTTGGCGCTAATCCTCTGTTTGTAAGTAACTTGATTTTAGAATTGATAGACCATTACAATAATGATAAAATACGTGAATTTTTAGATAAAATAGCATATTTTCACGCTGAATTTGAAACCATACATCCTTTTTGCGATGGCAACGGACGAATGGGAAGAGTGCTTATAAACCAACAACTGATGAGTTTAGGTTTGCCGCCAATCATTATCCAGAATAAAAGCAAGTATAGAGAATATTATCCATTGTTTACGAATTACCCTGTAACGATGAAATATGATGGTTTCACATCACTTTTTGCACTGCTTTTGCAAGAATCGCTGCACAAACGCATTGCCCTATTGACAGCAAAGCGCATCGTTCCGCTTTCTGTTTGGGCAGAGAAGAACAGCGTAAAACCGAATATCGCCGCCAACAAAGCCAAACGGCAAACGATACCTGCCTTTCGTATGAGTGAAAAATGGATGATTAGTAAGGAGTTTATGCCACCCGCTATTGAGATTCAATAAATTACTTGTATATGTTTTTTCTGTGTGCGGTTTCAAGCGCTAAGACGATACATTCTTCGTCCTGAATATCGCAAATAATTCGATAATCGCCCACACGGTATCGCCAAAGTCCTTTCAGCTTGCCTATTAATGCTTTGCCGAATGCACGAGGATTTTCAGAACCATCAACATTTTTCTTCAAATATTTCAATATCTTTTGAGCATTTGCATTATCTATTTTATCGAGCGATTTATCAAATTTATCTGAAAAAGAAAGGCTATAGCTCATAAAATATTATATTTTTTGTATAATTCTGAAAAAGGACGTGATTTTTTACCGCTTGCTAAATACTCTGCGTATGCCTGCTCTCCTATCATAGCATCATACACATCCTCTGCATCTACTCCGATTGAGAATGGAATGTTGCCCGTTTCCGCCACTTTTGCAAAAAATATTCTAATAGCCGTGGCGCTATCCATTCCGAATGAATGAAAATAAGCTTCTGCTTTTTCTTTGATAGCAGGGTTTATTCGTGCCTGAACTAATGTTGTTGCCATACGTTTGTATTTTTAATTATGAATATTACATCTAATAGTATGCAAAGTTACTATATTTTTTTGAATTGGCAAAATTTATTTTTCAATAAAATCAATCTCGTCTTCATCTAATTCGTACAACCCATTGGTCTATCTCTTTTTCCAATACAAAAATACACAAATTCTACATTATTTACAATTCACAGCCCTTTCACAAACTCCGTCACAGTGAGCCGATGCACTCCAAGTATGCGGGCAATAGCACTCTTTGACACTCGTTTGTCTAACAGCGTTTTTATTTCTGCTTCTTTGCCCGTCAGTTTCTTGACTTTTGACTTGCTGCCTTTGGGACGACCGAGTACAACGCCTTCGGCTCGTTTGCGGGCAAGTGCTTCTTTTGTACGTTGAGAAATCAGGTTGCGCTCAATTTCAGCAGAAAGTCCGAAAGCAAACGCAAGCACCTTGCTGTTAATATCGCTGCCCAAGCGGTAATTGTCTTTGATTGTCCAAACCTGAATGTCGCGGTTCATACATTCGTTGAGAATGCCCATAATCATTAGCAGGTTTCTGCCCAAACGGGATAACTCGGAGCAAATGAGAATGTCGTCTTTGCGCATTTTTACCAACAGATCACCAAGTTTGCGTTTCTCTACATTTTTTGTACCTGATATGGTTTCTTCAATCCATTGATTGACAATCATACCATTCTTTTTGCAAAAGTTTTTAATTTCAAACCTCTGATTTTTTACAGTTTGTTTGTCGGAACTTACCCGAACATAAGCGTAATTCATATTTGTATAATCTTATTGATTTATAATACCTATAAAATAGCATATTTATTGCATAAATAAAAGGTATAGGTTTGATTTATTTCAAATTAGTATAAAATACTTGTTTAGCCCCTTTAAATTCGGCAAGTTCCGGCGGTTATTTTGATATTGTGATTGGGAATCCACCGTATCTATTAGAAGGTAAAACCCCAAAATCTGTGTTTGAAAATATACCATACTATCTGGGGAAAATGGATTTATGGTATAGTTTTGCCTGCGTTGGTATTGATTTGCTTAACGACAAGGGACATTTATGCTTCATTGCTACAAATAAATGGGTAACAAATAATGGGGCAGGTATTTTGAGGAATAAAGTTATTGAGGATTCTCAAATCAAGCAACTTGTTGATTTTGGCAGTTATATGATTTTTGATAGTGCCAATATTCAAACTATGATAATGCTTTTTAATAAAAATAGCGACAATGACGGTTATAACTTTGATTATCGAAAATTAATTGGCAATGATGTGAAATTACAAGATGTTATTGAAATTCTCAACAAAACAAGCACAAAAGCCCACTATTTAACACCAACCATAATAAGAGATAAATTCAAAAACAAGTTTCTGACTTTCAGTGAAAATGATAATATCTTTGAAAGAATTGC
>BNXT01000222.1 GCA_025999775.1 Bacteroidia bacterium
ATATTATATAGCTTGTTATTTATTTCGGGCGCTGTATCTTACGGACAAGCCGATTGTGATGTATTGTCAGCCTACGTTTTCCCGGATACGTTGACCCTTTGTCGACGTGACACCATTCGCTTCGACAGTCTGCAAGATTATACCTACCTTTGGAGCGATTTCTCGACACGAACCTACTACGCCATGGACAGAGAAGAAACTGTTGGAGTTACAATCACCAGCAAGACTTCCGCTTGTTTCACACAACAATCCATCGTTTTGTTTTTTGCTCCAAAACCGATATTACAAACGCCCATGAACATAGATACGGCGCTATGCCTTGATGACACACTGCTTCTTGATGCGAGCGCACAAACTAACGTACTAAGCTACTATTGGAATATACCGACCGATCCTTTGAATCACCCTACGGATTCTTCGATTACCGTCATCTGCGATACGACCAAACAAGCTTCGAGTGTTTATTATTACGTTGTATCTATGCTTGGTATTTGTACTAAACGTTCGCTCACTGTAGCTGATTATACGATTTATGACACGGCTAAGGTGTTCTTTCAGCTGCCACCGAAAGTGGAATTTGATAAAGATTCTACTTACTGTTTTGATGAATCGCTCGAAATAGAGGCTTTAAAGCCCGATTTTGATGCAACCCATTATGATATTGTATGGGATGACAATTCAAGAAAGAATATCTTGCAAATAGATACTTCCAATGCCGGTTTACACTATGTTACGGTTAGTTCCAAACATTGTGGCGATACAGCCACCGATACCGTAACTATTAACTTTTGGAACCCCGCATGGACACAATCTCACCTCATCAAAGATACCGGCACTTGCGAAAAAATCGAAATCATCTTAGACGCGTCCGTACCTTTTGTGCATACAACGTATTTGTGGACGCACGACTCCTCAACTAATCCTGTGGTCAACGTTAGTCAAGCAAAGTCATACACTGTGATTTTAACTGATAGCGCCGGTTGTCAGAAAGAATTTACAGCCAATGTGAAACAGGAAGATTGTGCCCCTAAATTGACCATGTCCAATGTCTTCACCCCCAATGGCGATGGTCGCAACGATTTACTTAGTCCGGTTACTTCTGAAAAATTAGTGAAGTTCTCTTGCCGTATCTTCTCTCGCTTTGGTAATGATGTGTTCCGGTATGAAGGCGATCCTTCGGAAATGCGATGGGACGGTAAAAACAGGGGCGCTGACGTCCCAACAGGCACGTACTTTTGGACTGTTAAATACGACGATTTATTCGGAAAAACGTACCACCAACAAGGTACGGTATCTGTTTTTAGATAGAACGGACAATTCCGCTTTGGCAATATGACATACACCGCGACTGTATTATTCAATGCGTTGACCAAACAAGGTAACAGCGCTGCAATCCGTAATACGAACATAGATATAATCACCGGGCTTCTCGTCGGTATGTGAGAAGATAACCACTTTATTTTGTGAATTACGACCAATATATTGCGTTGTTGAACGTTTTGAAACACCTTCTACAAGCACTTCAAACGTTTGTCCAATATCTCGTTGATTGCTCAATAAAGAACTTTGCTGCTGAAAGTCAATAACGTGTGCTAATCGTTGAGATTTAACATCTTCCGGGATGTTGTCTGCATAGTGTTTGGCAGCATAGGTATCGGGACGTTCGGAGTACTTAAACATAAAAGCCGAAGCATAGCCCACTTCTTGCATTAATGACAACGTATCCTTGTAGTCTTGTTCTGTCTCATCACAAAATCCTACAATAATATCGGTTGACAAGCTGCAATCAGGTAAATAACGTCGTATAGCGGCTATACGATCTTTGTACCATGCCAGTGTATATTTGCGGTTCATCTTTTGCAATATGGTATCACTACCGGATTGAATAGGTAGATGGATGGAGCGACAGATGTTTGGGTATTGTGCCATCGTTTCAAGCAATTTATCGGATAAATCTTTCGGATGTGAAGTTGCAAAACGCACCCGCAATAAGGGATTGATTTGTGCCGTCAAGGCTAATAAATCTGCAAAATCAACCGTATCGCAACGGTAAGAGTTAACATTCTGTCCAAGCAGTGTTACTTCACGATAGCCTTGGTCAAATAAAACCTGCGCTTCATGAATGATGGTACGAGCCTCGCGACTGCGTTCCCTGCCACGTGTATAGGGAACTACACAATAGGCGCAATAGTTTTCACATCCACGCATGATAGCAATGAAAGCCGACACACGATTGGACGACAATCGTATCGGTTCTATATCCGAATAGGTCTCTTCTGTGGACAAGAGCGTATCAATTGCTTTGTCTTGGGTGGATAGCGAGTTTAACATCTCCGGCAATCGACGGTACGCATCCGGTCCTACAACCAAATCCACATTCTTGTTCTTCTCAATTAACTGCTTCTGTAAACGTTCTGCCATACAACCTAAAATGCCGATAATCAAATGTGGACGTTTCTTTTTAAGCGATTGTACTTCCTGCAAACGATTCAGAACACGTTGTTCCGCATGGTCACGAATGGAACAGGTATTGATAAAAACAAAATCTGCTTTACGAATCTCCATAGTAGGAACATACCCTACATTCACAAGTATAGAATGTACAATTTCGCTGTCCGCAAAATTCATTTGACAGCCGTAAGTCTCTATGAAAAACGTCTTATACATGGTACAAAGTTACAAAAAAAATCCAATTACACACAGAAACAATGAACAATGAACAATGAATTTTCAGAGGTCGTCATTGCGGGCTTGACCCGCAATCCCCTGCAACAGAATTGAGTATGGAGCAACCTCATTTTC
>BNXT01000223.1 GCA_025999775.1 Bacteroidia bacterium
TTAAAATGTGGGCAGGAATCGTAACCGGTTCAATCGCATTAGCCGCTGACGCATGGCATACTCTTTCTGATTCCCTGAGTTCCGTAGTCGTGATTATTGCTACTAAATTATCATCAAGAAAAGCAG
This sequence comes from Bacteroidia bacterium, assembly GCA_025999775.1. Taxonomy (GTDB): domain Bacteria; phylum Bacteroidota; class Bacteroidia; order Bacteroidales; family P3; genus BNXT01. The sequence continues at coordinate 127 of BNXT01000223.1, forward strand.
ATAAGGAACACCCTTTTGGGCATGGACGGTGGGAACAAATCGCTTCGCTATTTATTGCGGTAATTTTGGGTATTATAGCGTATGATTTTCTAAGAAATTCAATAATTCAATTTAACAATAGAGAAAGCGTGAAATATGGATTATTGGCAATTATTGTAACTATTGTGTCCATAATTGTAAAAGAATTCTTAGCGCAATACGCATTTTATATCGCCCGAAAAACGGATAATTCTGCCGTAAGAGCTGACGGTTGGCATCACCGAACGGATGCGCTGTCATCGGTAGTGGTATTAGTTGGCATTTTATTCGCAAAACAATTTTGGTGGATTGACAGCGTTTTAGGAATATCTATCGCTCTAATGCTGTTTTATGCTACTTTTTCAATATTGAAGGAGACTACATCAAAATTATTGGGAGAAGAACCTGACCAGGATTTAACCGCCAAGATTACAAATGAGGTGGTTGCTGTATATGGCAATGATCTTAAAATGCATCACTTTCACTTACATAATTATGTCCTCCATAAAGAATTGACTTTACACATAAGACTTAGTAAAAAATTAACAATTGAAGAAGGGCACAAAATAGCAACTGAAATTGAGAATATTATTAATGAAAAATTTGGTATAGTAGCAACGATACATATTGAACCATTATTAGAATGAAAGTATGAACACAATAGATGAATATATTGAAACTTTTGAACCGAATATTCAAAAGACATTAAATGAAATACGGAATTTCATAAAAAATGAAGTTCCGGAGGCAACCGAAAAAATATCGTATGGAATGCCTACCTTTTATCTGAATGGCAATTTGGTGCATTTTGCGGCATTTAAAGATCATTATGGTTTTTTCCCAACGCCCTCCGGAATAGATGCATTTGAAAAGGAGCTTGCCCCCTATCGTAGTGGTAAAGGGACATTGCGTTTTTCAATTGATAAACCTATTCCATGGGATATAATTAAAAAGGTTGTTCAATTTAGGGTAACGGAAATGAGGTTAAAAAATAGTTTGAGGCGCTATCCAAGTCCCGAATAGGGAAGTTTGTAATTTAGAATATCGCCTCAAAAAAAATGATTTTTTTTTTGCCAATTGAAAAAAAAGTAGTATATTTGCAAAAAAAGTCAGTTATGCGAATTATAGTTATGATTTTACTGATGTTATGTTCTGTAGTGCTGTATGGTCAGTATGAACAGACGAGTTATTTCTACGATGCGGCTGGTAACCGCGTGCAGCGATTGTTGTTATTGGTTTCCAGTGAGGAGGATGTTGAAGGGGATGGCGAAGTTCAGAGGGTACAGTATTCGGATAAGGTAGGGAATATAGACTATGTGATATACCCGAATCCTACACAGGGTTCGGTGCATATAGCAGCAACGCAGGCGGACGAAGGCGCAATAGAGGTGTATGATTTACAGGGACGCCAAGTATATCACCATAAAGGGGCGATAGGTGAACATTCGATAGATTTGACGCGGTTTAGCGCCGGTACGTATATTTTGCGGGTTGTAGCCGGCGAGCAACAGGTGGATTGGAAGATTGTTAAACAATAAAAACATCAAACCATGAAAACGATGCAAGGCTATAGTAGTCTAATCATAAGTATTTTTTTCATATTTGGCGTAGCGAGTGTTGGTTATGGTACGCCGACGGATACGTTGTATTACGGTACGTCGGTGGATACAAGTAATCAGGTGGGCGGTAGAGGGTTACATACGGGCGTGTTGATAGATAGTGGTGGTGTGGTAGTCATACTGGGCTTTTTGGATTTGGAGGAGCCTGCGAACTATGCGTGGGGAGAGCATGGTCAGCTACAGCTGCGCGTAGGAGCGGGAGCGACGTTGGTACTGGGAGAGGCGACAGATACGACTACGGACACAACGGTGATAATGAGTGAGTTTCACGTAAGGATAGGGACGCGCTTAGTATTGGAACCGGGAGCAAAATTAGTAATAAATAAGGGTTCTCAGATCATCGTGGAACAAGGGGGCGAGATAGAGATACAAAGTGGCGTAGAGATAGCCTCGTATCAGAGTCAGAGCATCATCATGATGTCAGGAGCGAATGGACACATAGCGGACACAGCGACCGAAGCGGTGTTGTATGAGGGAGTGACCGGAGGTATAGAAGCCGCAGCAGGCGGCGTAGCGAGTACAGAACAGCAATCCACAGACGAATGTGCATTGGGCGAAAACTGTGGCGGTGGAGGGGATCCGACACCAGAGCCACCCTACGTTGATCCTATACCGAGCTTAGTACCGGAAGGCGATACGGTGTATATCAATAAGTTAGCGGGGATAGTGGATGTGAGCGCTACGGGAGGGTTGACGTATGCGATACCGATAGGTTTGGCGCCGGGAACAGCAGGGATACAGCCACAGTTAGCCATCGTGTATAATAGTCAGGGCGGCGATGGGATGCTTGGCAAAGGGATGGCTCTGTCGGGCTTATCGGCGATTACACGGACGGGCAAAAACTTTTACATGGATGGGAAGCAGTCGGGCATACAATTGGATAGTAGTGATGCGTTGGTATTGGATGGTCAGCGGTTGGTCTATACGGGTAGTGGTTCTACACGCGGCGGGTATAAGATGTACGACACGGAGATAGCGGGATTTTCGGAGGTGGTAACCTATGGAAGTGGCACAGCGGGAGCGGATTCAATCAAGG
>BNXT01000224.1 GCA_025999775.1 Bacteroidia bacterium
GGTTGTGAGGTTATACCGTTTTGGGTAGCGGGCATGAACGCCGCGAAAAACATCTTGTATAGCCTCAAAATCTTTCTGCATATCACCGGTGATGACTGCCTCTCGAATGATGCCGAGTTCTTTCTTTTTATAATCAATAGTGCCCACAAACAAAGGAACCTTAGCGCGTTCCACGATATAGTAAAACCCCATTTTCCATTTATCGGTATATTTGCGCGTACCTTCGGGCATAATGACCAACACCATGGGTTGGTCGGCTGTTTGCAGTATCGACGCACAGTAATTGACCATATTTGAGGCTTGCTGTCTATTCACCGGAATACCGCCCAACCACAGTAAAAGATGACGGTATGGGAAGGTGAAGAATTCTTTTTTAATTAAAAATTTCGGACGTAATCGCAGTGCCCAATAGCCCATCAATCCCCAAAAAAAGTCGATCCAACTCGTGTGAGGCGCTGCTATACACACAAACTGTGCCGCCTCCGGACGTATGCCTATACGCTTCCATCCAAATAGTCGCAACACTATATTACTTAGGTAATACCTCATAAGTCACCGTATAAATTATCCATAATAGCGTCTTGTTATTCATTTCCCTGCAAGCGTTTTCGGACGGTATGCAGTTTCATCAGCGCTTCCACAGGGGTTAAGTTATTGATATCCGTGTCTAAAATATCCGCTTTAATTTGGTCTAAAATAGGATCTTCTAACTGAATAAAGGATAGTTGAAAATCCTGTTGTTTGCGTTTTTCGACGTTAGCAGGTTGATTATGGTGTGATTGTTCTAACCATTTGAGGACGTTCTCTGCACGTTGGAGCACAGGTTCAGGAATACCTGACATCCGTGCAACGTGGATACCAAAGCTGTGAGCGCTGCCACCCTGCTCTATTTTACGCAAGAAAATCACCTTATTGCCCACTTCTTTGACCGATACATGATAATTCTTAATTCGTGGCAAAGATTCAGCCATTTCGTTGAGTTCATGGTAATGCGTAGCAAACATCACTTTAGGTTTACAATTGGGTTTTTCGTGCAGATATTCCGTGATTGCCCAAGCGATAGAAATACCGTCGTAGGTGGACGTGCCGCGTCCAATTTCATCCAATAAGATTAGGCTTTTAGGCGATACATTATTGAGAATACTGGCTGTTTCGTTCATCTCTACCATAAACGTGGATTCGCCCGATGAGATATTATCACTGGCGCCGACACGTGTGAACACTTTATCAACAAGCCCGATAGTAGCTTTATTAGCCGGTACAAAACAGCCCATTTGAGCCATCAATGTGATCAGCGCTGTCTGTCGTAACAAGGATGATTTACCCGACATATTAGGTCCGGTAATAATCATGATTTGTTGCGTAACATCGTCTAAATAGACGTCGTTGCTCACATAGCTTTCGCCGGAATGGAGGCGTTTTTCAATCACCGGATGCCGTCCGCCTTTAATATCAATACTGGCGTCCTCGTTTAACGCCGGTCGCACGTAATCGTTGACTTGCGCTACATTCGCAAAACTCAATAAACAATCCAATTGTCCGATTAGCTGCGCATCATGTTGAATAATAGTAATATCCTGTGACAGTTCAATGATTAACTCATTAAACAGGCGTGTTTCCAATGCTAATATTTGGTCTTCAGCCGTTAAAATTTTCTGTTCATATACTTTCAACTCTTCCGTGATGTAGCGTTCGTAATTGGTCAGTGTTTGCTTACGCGTCCATTCTGCCGGTACTTTCCCTTTATGAGAATTGCTAACTTCAAGATAATATCCAAAGACGTTGTTAAAGCCTATTTTCAGATTTGCGATGCCGGTGTTTTGACTTTCACGTTGTTGCATTTTAAGTAAGTAGTCTTTACTATTGTACGCCAATTGCCGTAAGTCATCAAGCTCGGCATGGATGCCCTTTTGCACCACTTGTCCTTTACCGATAGCGAGAGGTGCATCGTCGCAAAGTGTATGGTGTATCTTATCACGTATTGTTTTACAAATGTCAAGATGCTCGATAATCGCTTCTATAGAAGGGTTTTGCGTATTACAACATTGCTCTTTGATAGTTTCTATTTGAAACAACGCTTTTTTAATTTGTACGGTTTCGCGTGGACTTATCCTACCGGTTGCCACTTTAGAGATAAGTCGTTCTAAGTCGCCAATGGTGGAGATATGTTGTTGTAATGTCTTGAGCAGTTCTTTATGGTGCAATAGGTATTCGACGCAGTCTAACCGTTGATTGATCAGGGTGATGTCTCGCAAAGGCAGTACTATCCAGCGTTTGAGCAATCTGGCGCCCATAGGCGATACGGTATGGTCAAGCACTTCAAGTAGCGTAACCGCATTTTCGTTATTCGAATGAATGAGTTCCAAATTGCGGATTGTAAACTTATCAAGCCAAACGTAGTTATCTTCAGTAATTCGAGAGATAGCGCTGATATGCGTTGTTTTGTCATGTGCCGTATCTGCAAGGTATTGTAACGCAGCGCCCGCAGCAACGATGCCTTCGGAAAGATCGTCAATACCGTAACCCTTCAGATTAACGACATTAAAATGTTTATGCAATAATTCGGTTGCATGTTGCCGCGTGAACACCCAATCCGGTAGGGTATTGATATAGAATGTATCGTTAAAGCGGTCTTCAAACTGTCGGCGTTGATTTTTGTCAATGACGATTTCGGACGGTTTAAAGCTTTGCAACAGTTTTTCAATATACTCCATTGTGCCTTGCGCCACGAGAAATTCACCGGTTGATATATCAAGAAACGATATGCCTAATTG
>BNXT01000225.1 GCA_025999775.1 Bacteroidia bacterium
GTTCAGAGGTACTCGGTCTTGTATGCTCTTGCCGTTCTCCGGTAGGTACAGCGTTGCGGGCTTCTGCACGGCAATATAAGCCATGCAGGTAACGACGTTCGACAGACGGTTGCCATTGCGATAGTCCAACACCTCAAAGACAAATTCCACCATCCCCGATGGCAGTACGTGGTCGTTGTTGAACTGTCGCCCGCCGTTGTGATTGTAGTTGTTCGGGTTGAAGTACGGCGCTAAGTCCTCGTGCGTGAGGCGGAGCTGTGCATGAGGGTCAAGGATGATGGGCGGGTAATAGTTGTAGTCCTTCGTTCTCAGTTCAAACATCTGCGACTTTATCGTCATACGCAGTCTGACCTGCATATTGGGATAGGTTACATCCCTATTCACTAATACGACCGACAGTTTATCGCTGAACCCCGAAATATAGTCGTCCAACTTAGCGCTGTACGGCGGCAACAGCTGTACCCGTAAGTCCACCGGCATCTGCCCGACCTGCGCACGCAGCGCTGCCGGCAGCAACCCGAAAAAAAAATGACTATGTAGAGTACGCGTCTCATGATTTTATTTCGCAAATTTACATAAAATTTTTGAATTAAAAATTTTTCTTCTTACTTTTTCTTTTGTCTTGACACATTTTGTTCGTTCATTTTCTTTTGTTGCAATAGCTTTTTACTTTTCCTTTTGTCTTGATACAAAAGAAAAGTAACAAAAGAAAAAATCAAGGCTGAGTATATTTTGCTACTACGCAGTTTTACGAGGCTAAAATGCAAAAACTCACAGGCTTCGCCTGCTCAAACAATTTGCATTTTTACGCCTCTACAAACTTCTTCGTTTAACGCAAAATCTACTATGCCATAACTAAATAATGAAATAAGGGTGGTCGTTTCAACTACGCTCAACGACCGATTGACAGAATGAGAAAAAACGCTCTGAAAGGGCGAAATCTATCGGATGTCAGGCTTTCAGCCTGATGGATGAGGATAGCCATCCTTTCGTAGGGCGTTGCCACTACGCTATTGATTTGCCCCTTTCAGGGGGCTTTACTAAACAATGAATAATGTGAATACTATTGAGAAATTTAGGAACTTAGAAATGCAGAAATTTAGAAATTCCCCCACATTATTCATTGTTAATTGTTCATTATTCATTAATTTCAAATCCTGCCAATCCTAAAATCTTGTAAATCCTGATTCAGACAATTACGCGTTGGCAATCGCAATGGCACGGTACAAAAGAAACTACACAATTAAAAACGGACAATTTTTATATTAGCGACGATATTATTTGTCTGCAAAATAAGTACATACACTCCCTCCGTAGCGGAGGACACGTTATAGGTGGTTTCGTAGGTTTGTTTCGTTGTTAAAATACGTGTGTCTATGACATTGCCATTGGTATTCACCAGTGTCAGTTTCACATCCGCCACTTCGCGCAATTCAATCTTGACGCTGAACGGACCGGCGGTGGGATTGGGATGAACAATAAATAATTTCAAGAACGGTTCATTGGATGCCTCGTAAGGCGCTATATCTTTTTTATCGATGACCGTTACCGTCTTTTCCGAAATGGCATAGCATTGATTCAACGTTGAACGCATGCCTACTTGATAATCGCCATTTTGCAAAAACAACAAAACCGCTTTTTCCTGCGTACGGTCATAAATATAAATATTAGGATCATCAGGAATAAGCCATTCTATCGTTTCCGGCAGACCAAAATCTTCGTTCACCAACACGACCATCGTGTCGCGAGCCACCACGCTTGGCGCTGCTAAGGTATTATGAATGACCTCCGTTACCTGCTCTATCTTTACAGTATCTTCGGCGATACATCCGTTGCCGTCAATGACTTTAACGCTGTACAACCCCGCCTCTGCCAATGCCACCGTGCAGTTGTAAGAAAACGAGCTACCATCCTTGTTCCATTGATACATCGCCTTATCATCCGTTATACACGCTGAATACGTTGCCACTTGATCCTTGCACAACACCCGATTGTCGCCTACTGCAATTTGAAACAATACCGGATCAATCACCTGAAATACGCTATCTGTATAGCATTGATGCGCATCCATGACGGTTACCTGATACTGCCCTGCCGATATATTGGAAATTTGTCTTTGCGTGGAGCTATCATTCCACATATAACGATACGGAGCAACGCCACCTGTCGGGCTTATCTGTATATAACCATCGCTATAGCCATTACAAACAGGTGCAGAAATGCGGACATCCTCTATTTTCAACAGGGTCGGCGATATAATGGTCGCTTGTGCAACATAGTCGCAGGATTGATTATCCGTAACTTTAACCTCATACATGCCAACCGGCAAACTATCTAAATAGTGTGTTGCCGACATCCTTGCATCCGACCATTGATAGGTATAGGGAGCAGTGCCGCCCTCCGTATGCACCGATAATGCGCCATCGTTATAGCCATAACACGTAACATCGGTAACTATTATTTGTGCGCGCAGAGTGTCCGGCTGCGTAATCTCTATGCTGTCGGAATACGCAATAATACCGTTAGCATCCTGCACTGCGATTTGATAGATGCCAATGCCCAAATTAGCAAAATAAGTACTATCCGTTTCCGCTATGTTAACAAAGGTTGCGTTGGTCAGTTTATGAAGTTTGTGATGTCGTTGTCCAACGCCACCCTGCGAAGTGATTGATAGGATTGCATCGTCATAGCCAAAGCAGGACACGCCTTTGGTCAGCGCTACGGCTATTTCCAACAGCGGCGGGTCTTGAATACT
>BNXT01000226.1 GCA_025999775.1 Bacteroidia bacterium
TCTATTTTGTCACAACCTCTATCTATTGACCTTATTGATGACATCATCACCAATAACGCCAAAATCACGTTATCCGACGATGCCATCCAGCGTGTAGAGGCTTGTCGGCGTTATTTAGATCAAAAGATGAAAACCGAAATAGCGCCTATCTACGGTATTTCGACGGGTTTTGGTTCGTTATGCAATCTTAACATCTCAACTGACCAACTTGCGCAGTTGCAGCACAACTTAGTCCTATCGCATGCGTGTGGTACCGGTGATAAAGTATTGCCCGTTATCGTAAAACTTATGCTGCTACTAAAATTGCAATCGCTATGCTATGGACATTCCGGCGTACAGCTACAAACCGTAAAACGTTTGGTTGACATGTTCAATATGGATGTTTTGCCAGTTGTTTATCAGCAAGGATCGCTTGGCGCCTCGGGCGACTTAGCTCCATTAGCACATTTAGCCTTGCCCTTATTGGGTAAAGGCGAAGTATATTACCAAGGCGCTATTGTGGAATCACATAAAGTCCTCGACAAGTTAGGTTGGCAACCGCTTGAATTGCAGAGTAAAGAGGGCTTAGCGCTACTCAATGGCACCCAATTTATGAGCGCGCACGCTGTCTATGCACTCATTAAAGCAAATCGACTGCTCGAATATGCCGACCTCGTCGGCGCTCTGTCATTAGATGCTTATACAGGATTATTAAGCCCTTTTCATCCGCTAATACAGAACATTCGACATCACAACGGACAAATTCAAACGGCAGCCACGATTTTAAAATACCTCTCCGATAGCGAATTAGCCAAACTTCCAAAACAGCACGTTCAGGATCCTTATTCGTTTCGGTGTATGCCGCAGGTGCATGGCGCAAGTCGCGATGCCGTAAAATATGTACAAAATGTTGTTACCAATGAGGTCAATGCCGTAACCGATAATCCGACCATCTTTCCGGATGAAGATTTAGTGATTTCAGCCGGCAATTTTCACGGACAACCCATTGCTTTAGCGATGGATTTTTTGTCCATTGCCATGTCAGAGATAGCCAGTATTTCAGAACGACGCACGTATCAGTTAATTTTAGGTAAACGTGACTTACCCAGTTTTTTGGTAGCGCATCCCGGACTGAACAGCGGCTTTATGATTCCCCAATACACTGCTGCCTCTATTGTAAGTCAAAACAAACAACTATGTATGCCAGCTTGTGTGGATACCATAGATTCGTCGCAAGGACAAGAGGATCACGTCAGCATGGGCGCTAATTCCGCTACTAAATTGGTGCGTGTGATTCATAATGTAGAAACCGTCATAGCCATCGAATTATTCAATGCTGCTCAGGCTTTGGAGTTTCGTCGTCCGACGAAATCGTCCGCTATCATTGAGGAGTTTGTGGCAACATATCGAAAAGACGTGCCGTTCATACAAAACGATACCTATATGCACCCGCATATTCAAACTTCTATTGACTTCCTAAATAAGTTTGACATCCGTAATTTTTATCAATCATGACTTTACAGGATTTAGATGCTTTGATTGTCAAACAACACGTGCTTGTCGTAGGCGATGTGATGATTGATGCGTATTTGCATGGCACCGTTTCACGTATTTCTCCCGAAGCGCCTGTCCCGATAGTCGATTTGCAGTATCGAGAAGAGAATTTAGGCGGCGCTGCCAACGTAGCGCTCAATATCAAAGCCATGGGAGCCACCCCTATCCTTTGTACCGCTGTCGGCAACGACCTCAATGGAAAACTGTTTTTCCGAATATTAAAACACCACCGGCTGTCTTCTGAAGGATGTATTGCATTTCCAGATAGAACCACGACGATAAAGTCACGTATCATGAGCAATACTACACAGATGTTGCGTATTGACAACGAACAAATCATGCCACTATCAACCGCTGCCGAACAAGAACTCTTGCGACAAGTGGATGTTATACTGCATAAATACGATATAGCTGCAATTATTTTTCAGGATTATGACAAAGGCGTCCTCACACCAACCTTGATAGCACAGATTACACAATGGGCTAATGCGTTGGACATTCCTATATGTGTGGATCCTAAGAAACAAAATTTTTCAAATTACAGGAACGTCGCCCTATTTAAGCCCAATCTCAAGGAATTTCTGCATGGTATCGGGCATCACGAGGGTGGTCTCCAGCGTCCGGTATTATTTGAACAGATGGCTCAATTTGCCGGTTTGCACACGATTGACACAATGCTTGTTACCATGTCTGATGAAGGTGTGGCATTGCTGACGAACAACCGATGTTATCATTTTAAAGCCCACCAGCGGCACATTGCCGACGTATCGGGCGCCGGAGATACGGTAATAAGCATCGCTACACTCTGTATGACTGCCGGATTACCCCCAAAAACGATGGCACAAATAGCGAACCTCGCAGGCGGATTGGTATGCGAATACGCCGGGGTCGTACCCATTGATAAAAAAACGCTGTACAAAGAAATATCCACTCACAATATTCTAAAATAACTGTCAAACACAGTGATAACAACAAATGATGAGGTTAAATAAAAAAATTATAATACTTGTTATGGCTACGAGCATCGGTGTTGTTGGATGGGCAGAACGCTCTCCAATACCCAATAATCAGTATTATGATATGAAACTTTTTCATTTCGGATTTCTACTGGGTTGCAATCAAATGAATTTGGATGTACGGATGCAAAATGATTACAGAAACGGTCAACTATTTAGTGTTGAACCCTCCGGTGATTTAGGATTTACGGTAGGTATTGTA
>BNXT01000227.1 GCA_025999775.1 Bacteroidia bacterium
GTATAACCATTTCTTTCAACAGTAATCAATTTATGTATTGAGTCTTGTTCATAGTCATACATAAATATACGGGGCGGGATAATTTTTTCGGTAGACATTTTTCCAGCCCATTCATCATAGAGGTATATATCATAAGTTTTTGTGCAAATCTCTTTGACATATTTTTCAAAATCAGACTCTTGTGCCCACACTTTGACCGTACAAAGTACAAATAATAAAATAGTTGTTATTTTCATGATTTATTTTTTTTTGTGTGTTTATACTTATTGGGATTACCATTCTCGTTTCTTAAATCATCCCATTGATATTTTCTAACTTTATCTCTTGGCCATCCGCCGTCCCATTCCATGATTGTATTAATATCTTTGTCAACCCATCGACTACCAGTAGTTAGTCGTTTAGGATAGGAGGGCATCCTATCATCATGGAAAGGATGATCTAATTTGAACACGCCGTGCCCCAATTCATGTGCCGCTGTTTTATAAATATCAGATGTGGTCTTGCTATTCATTTTTCGGTAATAAAATACGCCCGCGTTATCCTGAAATCTAAACTGTCCATTTGAATTATTAGACGATGGATAATCAACAAGGCATAAGCATTTTTTGTCACCTTCTGTTCGGGTAATAAATTCATATATTTTTTCAAGTTCGCCACTGTCTGTGCGAGAATCTATCATGCTATCCTTGTTTAAATCGTAATTAACCACTTCATGTGTAGCGTCGTACTCTATATTCACTTTCACAACCGCTTGCTTGTAGATATTATTAATGGTCGTTTCAAAATTATTTTTGGAAAGATCGGTCGAAACAATATTTGTGTTATTTGCTCTTGTGTCGCATATTTTATTGGGACCTGCAACAATGACGCTGTCCCTTTCTGTGGCTCGATATAGGACATAATCGTCTCCAACAGGTTTTGTATCTAAGAAACGATTATTCCCCCATAACACTACCGGTGTAGTGGACGATACCGTTGATCCGCCAAAATTGACAGCCTGTACATCGTCATTCTCTTCATCAATATTGACTATTTTAACATTAACCTCCATCAATTCATAAGCGGCAATGTTTAGACGCATGCTATCATTTACAAATTTACCTACTTTCACTCCAATGTACCCGTTATCGCTCGAAGATAGTGTTACACTTCCGTTGCTTGATACTATGTTACCAACGGTTATTGAAGGATTTGATGTAAAAAGCGTTACTTTATTTTCTGCTCCGGCAGGGTGAACTATAACTTTTACAACATCCTTAGTACTACCTTTATTTAATGATTTCCATGGAATCCCTTTACAATAGGATGGATATAAATCTTCTTTTGATGGATTATTTTCATCAAACCCCCATTTCTGATTGGGGTCTTCTTCAAATTCTACATTCACAACTACAATGCGGCATTGCAATGTATCGTGTTGCTCTCCATTATCATAAATACAACTGATTAGTGTCCCATTGATGTCATTGGATACTTGGTTCGGCTCAAAATACGCTTGCGCTGAATCCAATTGAGCTATCCCACTCCATTTCGTACCTTCATTGAACTTATTAACACTGTCTCTGAACGCCTGAAATTTATACTTTGTCTGTGTTGACCATGGTAAATAAATGGTCTCGCCATGATAAAACTTGTGATTCCCCACCATATAGTACGGTTTGTTTGCTTGTTGTAACAGCTCATCCTCCTGACTAATTTTCGTTGCAATAAGAGTAATTGGCGTGTTATTTTGGGAAGTTGTATCACTTGTTTGCGCAGAATTGTCCATGGGAGGCGTTTCCACTTGATACACATTGCCGTTTGTATCAGTAATTGTAATTGGGAAGATGCTTTTACCATCATTTGCCATGTCTCCATTTGAGGTTGTTAATAAACTCATGTCTATGGTTCCAATAGCGTTGCCACTATTGCTAATTGTAATCAAATTGGCATTTGGGTCAAACACAAACTCCGAACCGTCCGGCACCGCAAAATCAACCTTTTTGTTGACGTATGTTAAGCCCCCATTTGCTTGAGCCGTGTTAGCGGGTTTGTCCAAACTGATGGATTTCTCGCCGTCGTAATCCCCATCTATCACTCCGTCGGTTACAATATAATCGATATTAACTTTTATGTTTGTCCAATGAACCCTGAGTTTGGCATAGCCAAACATCTTGGGCATGATGGTGTAGCCTTTTCCACTGAATACGCCATTACTTCCACTGACCTCCATAACATACACGGAAGCGCCGCCGCCCGCTGTAAGTATATCGCCAACCTTGAGTATCGGCAAGGGTTCTGTACTGACATTGGTGTCTCTCTCCGGCTCTTTTCCGCAGTTGGTATCCACTATCGTATCCGAGCGAGGTATCGTGAACTCGCCTATCTGTACGCCGTAAAACGGTGTGCCCGTTTGACACTTCGCACCTATACGGTACTCCACAACATCGCCCTCCTGCGTGTTCCGCCGCAATACAATATCCGGCTCTGCCGTCTCCTCCTTCATCCAATAATTCACCGGCTCGCCGACCGGCGCTTTCATGCGGTATTCCACGATATACGTCTCGTTCTGCATACTACCATCCCACGACAAATGCAAGTGTCCAAACGGCGCATCCGCACGCACATTGCTCGGCAACGGGCAGTCCTCCGCCAAGTAAAACCACCGTATCTCGCTCAAGCCGCTGTTCTCTAACACGTTCAGTTGCTCCGTGCCCTCGCGTACCTTCGCCTGCACTGCCCACGCATAACGGTAGCCCGGCATCAACA
>BNXT01000228.1 GCA_025999775.1 Bacteroidia bacterium
TCATTTATAATCATAAGGATATTTTATATAATTAATTAAATTCACAGTTTGTTTAGCCTCACGGACATCGTGTACACGCAGAATATGAGCGCCCTTGAGTAAGGCTACAGTATTGATAACCGTAGTACCGTTAGCGCTCTCCTGAGGTGTGGTATGAAGCGCTTTGTGTATCATGGATTTTCTCGAAACACCGACTAACATTGGCTTTTCGAGTATATTCAAATAATCTAATCGAGAGAGTAAGTCGTAATTATGGGACATTGTTTTCCCAAACCCAAAGCCCGGATCAATAATAATATCGTTGATACCTGCCTGTGTCGCGGCGTCAATACGTTCGGAAAAATATAGGATGAGGTCTTGAACGATGTCTGTATAATGGGGCGCTTCCTGCATGGTTTTGGGTTTGCCCTGCGTGTGCATCAGAATATAGGGAACGCCCAATCGACCTACGGTTTCAAACATTTTATCGTCAAATTGTCCGCCAAAAACATCATTGATAATCGCAATACCTTCGCCAACCATAATTTCTGCTATATTGCTGCGATACGTGTCCACCGAAAACAGCGTTTCAGGAAATTTATGTACTAATGAAGGGACAACGCTCAACAGTCGCTGTAGCTCTTCTTGTTCCGAAACCTCATCTATGAAAGGGCGTGTAGAGACCGCGCCGATGTCAATAACGTCAGCGCCTTCTGCAAGCATGGTTTCTACATGACGCAACGCATCCTCCAAATGCAGATAGCGCCCCCCATCGGAAAAAGAATCCGGCGTGATGTTCAGAATACCCATCACCAACGGTTTTTCCAACGATATTAAGCGTCCACGACAATTTATCGTGTAAAATGAATCTCTATTTGCTGTCATTATACATCCTTCAACACTGCAAAGGTAAGAAAAATTTTGTTAAAAATGGCGTTTTACATCTATACCAAGCGCATGATCACTCACACGAAGTACGGGCGGCGTCTGAAAACGCTTGTATTCACTGGCTTTATAGAGCGCTATAACCTTTTGTACCGTTTTCTTGTCAAATCCTTTTTCTACAATTTCATACTCGGAATAATGGCAACCAATAAATAACTCCAATATCTGATCTAAAACCTCATAGTCCGGTAGTGAATCTGAATCTTTTTGATTTGGTCTTAACTCCGCCGAAGGCGCTTTATCAATGGTATTTTGTGGAATAAGGACGCGTTTGCGATTGATGTAACGTGCAATTTGATACACTTGTGTTTTGTACAGATCGCCAAGAACCGACAAAGCGCCGCACAAATCACCATACAATGTGCCGTAACCCATAGCGGCTTCACTTTTATTGGACGTGTTGAGAACAATGTGCCCAAACTTATTGGAAAAGGACATCAATAAACAGGCTCTCAGTCGTGCTTGTAGATTCTCTTCCGCTAATCCAAACGGACGGTTTTCAAAAATAGGCTCTAAAGCGCTATGCACTTGTTTAAAACTTTGTTCAATGGGGATGGTATGATACGCAATACTTAGATTTTTGCACAATTGCACAGCATCATCCACAGAGTGTTGCGATGAATACTGCGATGGCATGAGAATACCGACCACATTTTGGCGACCTAAGGCTTCTACAGCTAAGGCGCATACTACGGCAGAATCAATACCTCCCGAAAGCCCTATCACCGCTTGTTTCATACCTCTATCGTTAAAAAAATCGGACAGTCCGCAAATGAGCGCTTCGTGTAACATTTGTACCATATCCGGTTCTGTGGCAGGCAACAGTAACGGTTGCTGAGCACTGAGGTCTTTGCGGGGACTTTCCTTGAAGTAGGGTAATTGTTCTATTATTGTTCCATCCGGTGCAATCTGCAATGAACCACCCGTGAAAATGAAAGGTGCGTTGCCTCCAACAGCATTGGCAACCACAAATTTAGCATCTTTTGCGGATGCAAGTGTTTGGTATCTGAGCAGTCTATTGCGGTGCGACCAACTCTCTTTATGTGTTTTCAATTCAAACGACCATGCCTCTAAGATAATAATCTGCTCATAATCTTCCCCGCAATACGCATAGCGAAGTTCCTTAGCAAAAAACAAACCTGTATCCAAGCCCTCTATTTTGAATGTGTCAATGTCGTCAAAATTGGTTGTTTCGTATTTATGGAGAGCCAAAAATTCGTCATGACTTAGTTCGTCTTCATTTTCCTCAATCTGATACAAATCGTTTTCGTCTTCATTAAGGTATCTATCAAAATTTATTAATCCTTGTCCTGTCCATGTCGTTTCATTATCTCTATGAAATGCGATTTTTTGTTGAGTTAAGACAACGGCACGCTGTACTGTCCAATGTATTTTTACAACACTTTCTTTATGGGACAAAGGTCGAGTATCCTGAATTTTAGCGTGAGGATAGTCCATAATAACCGTAAAATCGGTACATAGTTCCGATAGCTTGTTTATGTACAGTTTACATTGGTCAAGAAACGCGTCTTCTAAGAGTTCTTCATAGATAGGGTATCCGGTCTTTTACGTGCCGGTGCAGAAGTACGGCTTAACCCTGTCAGTTTACGTATAGGTTACAATTACTATAATTCGCCGTACAAAAACGAAGATACACAGCCGTTTACACAGCATACCTTAACCGGTGGTGTAGGTTTAGTATTTTCAAGTTGCACTTTGGATTTAGCCTACGTTAGACGTATTAAAACATCACAAGAGTGGTTGTATCCTGACCATTCATTGATAAATCCTACACAGTTTGAGCAATCGCATG
>BNXT01000229.1 GCA_025999775.1 Bacteroidia bacterium
GACGCGGCGGGATTTATGAAGTAAATGAACGAGGTAAAGTTACGCAGATAGCCGCCCCTGCTGCATCCGGCACAACCGGTACGCCGTCAAACACGATTTCATCGACCAATAGGGTAAGCTTTGCGGCTCACAGCGCACAACGCTACGCCTTTGACGAGTTTGACAGCAAGTACGGTAGCTCGCAATTGATAAGCAAAGTTTATGAGAAACAGGGGGATTATTACATCAATTACAAATGTGTTCCGCACGGCAAGAGTGACAAGGTGTTGGCGAGGGTCAACGGAGATATTGATAGTGATAAACTTGTGTTCAAAACCTCCAAAGATGTAGTTTACAAGCACACAAAGATTTCGGATAACGAGTATGAGCTAACGCTTGCGAGCGGTAAGGAGAACGACGCACAGGAGGTGTTTGCGATGTACCAAAGGGACAGTGCGAGCAGCTGGCAAACGCTGGGCAAATTGCGGGTGGTAACCTACCAAACCAAGCGACCGGAGGTGGTGATTGTGCCGGTGAATAACGCAGACATAAACGAATCCAAACTCAAAGAGCTGTCCGATGTGGTGAACAGCATTTACAATCCGATAGATGTAGAATTTACGTTCACATTAGCAGACAACTTTGAAAATACGTCATGGGATTTGAACAATAACGGTTATCTTGATGTTGAGGGTAGCGGTTTGTTAGCCACGCTCACGGATGAGATGAATGCCTTGAACGCGGCGTATTTGCAGAGCATCAGCGAGCCGAAAGCAAAGACGGTGTATTTATTTTTGCTGCCCAACGCTCCGCAGAACAGGGACGGTATCTCTATAGCGGGCGATATGCCGAGAGACAAGCGTTTCGGGTACTTGTTTCCGGCAAGCAGTGCGGAAATATTAGGCAACACCATTGCCCACGAACTCGGGCACGGCTTATTCAATCTGAAACACATCTTCGACCGTGATTACGGCATCAACCAAAACACCACTGACAACCTGATGGACTATACCTATACCGGCGGCACAAAGCTCATCTTCTATCAATGGAATCAAGTCCACGACCCAGGGCACGTTTGGGGGATGTTTGAGCAGGATGGGGATGCGATGAGTATATACAAGCCTAAATTCAAATGTATATCTGATGCGTTATCAAATAGTCTGGGGAAATCTTTCCTTGATCCTGCAGGAGAAGATATCACCTTAAAGGCAGAAGAAATGCCGTTTGCTTTTTTTGCAGAAAGCGAAGGAGAGCTTTATGGACGATTAGCAGCCTACAAAAAAGATAATAAAATTCATATCTATTTTCTGTATCATGGTAAACATTCTGGACATTGGGGCGATATTACATTAGGCTCACAGCCGAATACGTCAAAATTGACACAGTTGACATCAGGTGGCAGTGGTAAATTGGTAAAATTAATGATAATTGCGAGTATAATAATAATCAAATTGCTGATTGTCGTTGTGGTTTCAGTACTGTCAATAGTTCCATAGGAAGCGCATATACAGCGGGCGGAAAAATCACCTCAGAACAAGGTGATGTATGGGGTGCAATGCAGACCAATGTTAAAAATCTCAACAACAATTTGAATTCAAAATGGGGTATTGTTGTTCAAGATGCAGACAGCGTAATACACGAGTTATCAACCGGTGATAAAGGCACGATTACTTATTTGTATAACGTCAATACTAAAAAATGGGAAGTCACAATCTCCGGCGTTGCAGATACGGAAGTCGAGGGCATCATTACAGAAGCAATAAACCAGAAATTGGATGCTTTCCAAATAGATGAAACCGGCAAAGCTAAAATAGATGTAACCTCTACAACGCCGATTTCGACAGAGGACGGCGGAGAATTTAAGTTTGGCGATGGGTTGCGCTGGTACGAGTGGGGAAGCGTGCTGTGCGATGCAGGAACTACTATTTATGAAACTTCTGCACTGCCCGAAACTTATTGGAAACAAGACAATGCCAAATATAAAGACTATCCTTTACATGCTGCACCTACATTTGTTGGCGTCGCCGATGGAGTGATAGATGAGGTTACGTCTATACCTCAATTAGTTAAATTAGGCTTGGACGTAACTACTGATAAGGAAAAAGCACAAGGACTTTGGGAAAGCATAAAAAACATAAATGTTTCCACTATTAGGCAACTTGTATCAGACAAGATAGACAAGTACAATTTCAGCGACAAGCCGTATATGGGTTATCACGAGTTAGGAAAAGATGGTGTAGCTGTGGCAAGTATGTTGTATGGCGGATTTATGACGAAAGGGAAAAAATTAGGCGAGGCAGTAGAAGAAAGTGGAGACATAATAAAAAGGGAAGTTGATGAGATATTAGATATAAAATCTACGTTAAATAAAACAGGTGATGATTTCATCATTCTTACCAATGCACGGAAATTGTCTGGAACATCTTCCGGTGCGGGTAAAGAAATAACCGGTAAATGGTTGAAAGAAACAGACGGAAATGCTGGTTTATTCCCTAAATCAGTTGCAGATAAAATGATAGGAAAAACGTTTAAAGATTTTGACGAGTTCAGGCAGGCTTTCTGGAAAGAAGTGGCGAATGATGCAGATTTAGCAAAACAGTTCACCCAAGATAATATATACAGAATGAAAGCAGGGGCAGCACCACGAGTTGAATTATCACAGCAACTTGGTGGGCAACAATCATATGTCTTACATCATAAAACTCCTATAAATCAGGGTGGTGGAGTATATGATATGAATAATCTGTATATAGT
>BNXT01000230.1 GCA_025999775.1 Bacteroidia bacterium
TATAAGAGACAGATATAGGAAATTGTGCCGCCAAGGGTGGCACAAATTGTGCAGTTTGAAACTGCACAATTTCAACATCTTCCATTTGTCCAGCCGTCGGCTGGACAATTTCGGCATATTCAATTTGTGCAGTTTCTGGCTGCACAAATCGGGTTAATTTTAATTTATCTTGATATTCAACGAATTGCGCTGAAGAATAGGTTTCATAAAAAGAAACCATATTGTAGATATTCCTTCGACTATAACCGCGCAAAGTCGGGTCTTGGGAGCGCAGATACTCTGAAAGTTGCATCACCGTTTTGCTACCCCAGTCCGCATTTTTGAGCCTTGCCGAAACAAACGCTCCTACTTCCCACGCTGCCAACAAATTTTCGTTATTTACGGTTTGTAAAGCGCGAGAACGGCGCAACGAAATTATTCCGTGTACCTGTTGAAATTCCTGTATTGCTAAATTATTTGTATCCATTGTGAAAATTCCTGCCAACTATTTTATCTGTGCAAAGTTACATAAATTTTTTGAATTAAACGCAAACAAATAAAACGATTATATTGTTATTTTGAATTTTTTGTGTAACTTTGTGTAAAAATACGCTGTATGGCATTTTTACCGATTACCAAGGATGAACTGATAAACTTAGGCTGGGACTGGGTTGATGTTATTATTGTAACGGGTGATGCGTACGTGGATCATCCGGCATTTGGGGCGGCAGTGATAGGACGAATGCTCGAATACCATGGTTTTCGGGTGGCGTTACTTCCGCAGCCCAATTGGCGTGATGACGGACGTGATTTCATCAAGTTAGGGAAGCCGCGACTGTTCTTTGGTGTTACCGCCGGCGCTATGGATTCCATGGTCAATCATTATACGGCACATAAACGTTTACGTAGTAACGATGCTTATACCCCAGATGGTAAATCCGGGTTTAGACCCGATTATCCGACTATCGTTTATACGAAACTACTTAAGCAGTTATATCCCGACACGCCCGTCATTCTGGGCGGAATAGAAGCTTCGTTGAGACGCTTGACGCACTACGATTATTGGCAGGACAAACTGCTACCTTCGATACTCGTTCAGTCCGAAGCGGATATGTTGGTCTATGGTATGGGCGAACATACCATTGTCAAAATAGCCCAAGCATTGGCACGTGGAAAATCACTTCAAACGCAGTACAATACTGCGCAAACCGCTTTTATGGTTACACGTGAAACATTGGAGCAAAATTGGGATACTACGTTCAAAAACACCCCTACACATTGGTTACATGCCCATGCAGCCTGCGTACAAGATAAACGCAAGCAAGCCGAAAATTTTGTCATCTTTGAACAAGAAAGCAACAAAATACAATCGCAACGTTTGATACAACCTTTGCTTCAGGACATCCGACAAGAAACGGGGATGAGCTGTCCAAATGCAGACCAGTCCTACGTTGTCATCAATCCGTCTGCGCCACCTTTCACAGAACAACAGATGGATGAGAGTTTTGATCTTCCTTATACGCGACTACCTCATCCTAAATATCGTAAACGCGGAGTCGTTCCCGCGTATGAGATGATTCGACATTCTATCAATATCCATCGCGGCTGTTTCGGTGGCTGTGCCTTTTGTACAATCTCAGCGCACCAAGGAAAGCATAGTGTCTGTCGAAGCGAACAATCAATACTCAAAGAATTGGATAACGTAGTAGCTATGGACGATTTCAAAGGTCATATCACCGATGTTGGAGGTCCTACGGCAAATATGTACAAAATGAATGGTATGACGCAGTCCCAGTGTACGTTATGCAGTCGTTACTCCTGTATTCATCCGAAGATATGCCCAAACCTGCATATTGATCACAAGCCGCTTATTGCGCTGTACGAGAAGGTACGCCATCATCCAAAGGTCAAAAAGCTTTCTATAGGATCCGGCATCCGTTATGATTTGTTTGACAATGAAAGCCCTAATCCGGATTGGGATTATGCTGAATACGTAATACGGTACTGCGTTTCAGGACGTTTAAAAGTAGCGCCGGAACATACCGAACTCCATGTGTTAAATCTTTTACGCAAACCTTCGTTTGACCGGTTCGTACAATTTAAGAACTTCTTTGATACTTGTAATCGTAGGCACAGTCTGCGTCAACAATTGATACCGTATTTTATTTCAAGTCTTCCGGGATGCCATATAGACGACATGTACAGATTGGCATCCACACTCAAGCAGATAGGGCATCCAACGCCGGAAACGGTGCAGGATTTTACGCCAACACCCATGACCCTTGCCACAGAAATGTATTATACAGGTTTAAATCCTTACACTATGACGCCGGTGGCATGCGCACGTACCGACAAAGAAAAACAAGCACAGAAACAAATATTTTTTCGACGTTAAACTATCGCACCGATCCCTGAGCGTAGTCGAAGGGCGGTGCGATGTCTGTCGTTTCGACTACGCTCAACGACCGGCAACTCCACACTCCACACTTAATTTTTGCATTTCTAAATTCCTCAATTAAAAAATATTTTATACCTTTGCAGAATGAACCAAAAACAATTGGGCACGTCAGTGGAACAGCCAAAAATAGGCGTGAGGCAAGAAGTGGCAGCGTCGTCCACGCCAAACCACAGTATGCCGCCGAGTTGCGATGCGAGCAATCGACTTTCGGCAACAAAC
>BNXT01000231.1 GCA_025999775.1 Bacteroidia bacterium
TTATTAACATCTCAATATATTTTGCAGTTAGGCATTGTATCGAAGCCACGTGGCTCAATGACCGCGACCAATTTTTATGTCCCAATAAAAAGTGGGAAAAAGACCTTGAATTTCAAAACGATTGCCTTGCTTTTGCCTTATTTCACAGTCAAAACCGCATTACAACAAAAGAAGGCGTCAATCATTGGATACCTTTTACGGAGACAGAAGTGAATGCAAAGGACAAGTTTGAAAGTCATTTTATGTCAAGTTTTTTGAACGGTAAAGTAAAGCAGAATGGTTATACCAATCTGTTTGAGCAGATAGATGACGGAATGTATATTAAACGCGACTTTTCGCTTGAAGCAAACGCAGTTTTTAATGCCGGACGGGAACTTTGGAGGTATTATCATGGGATTGCGGGTCAAGCCCGCAATAACAAAGGGCTATACAACGTCAATGCCTCATTGTACGACATTCGTGAACATTTTCAAGGACGCAACAAAGCCAGAAAAATGAACAACACCAGCACAGACGCACAATACACCAAACTTATCGGCAATCTTCGAGACAAACTAAAAATCTTAGCACAAAAAATTGAGCCGAAAGTGTATGAGTATGGTTTTTTGAAATCCTAAAAATACTAATTCAGACAATTGAAAGCGATTAACAATGAATGAAACACCTAACATCACCAGCGTATTAGAAATTCTGGATGTGAACACCGGCAACCGTGAAATCGTCAAAGAGTTTGACTATCTGATTGAAGCGCCCAATTGGACGCCCGACGGCAAATGGTTAGTTTACAATAAGGAGGGTAAACTCTACAAGTTGTTACTCGAAAACGCGAACGCAGAACCGGAAGAAATCAATACAGATTTTGCTAATAATTGCAATAACGACCATGTAATCAGCGCCGATGGCGCCTATATTGCGCTGAGTCACAGCCCGAACGAAGACCATCGCTCACGTGTTTATACAGTTCCTTTTGAAGGTGGCGTACCCCAATTAATTACGGAACTCGGTCCCAGCTATTTACACGGCATCAGTCCCGATAATAAGTTTCTTGCCTATTGCGCCGAACGTAATGGAAATTACGATGTTTATGTAATTCCTTTCAATGGGGGAGCGGAAATTCGGTTGACGACTGCCGAAGATTTGGATGATGGTCCGGAATATTCGCCCGATGGCAAATACATCTGGTTTAATTCGGTACGTAGCGGCATGATGCAAATTTGGCGAATGAAAGCAGACGGATCCGAACAAACACAGATGACTACCGATGAAACCCGTAATGCGTGGTTTCCGCATGTTTCGCCCGATGGCAAACAAGTGATATTCATTACTTATCGCAAAGGCGACTTAAAACCTAATGAACATTTGCCTAACAAAAACGTCGAATTACGGTTGATGTCGGCAGAAGGAGGCGAACCCAAAACACTGGTAAAACTTTTTGGGGGACAGGGTACTATCAATGTTAACTCGTGGTCGCCGGATAGCCAACACCTTGCATTTGTGAGCTATCGTCTTGACAGCCGGATAAAAGATAGTTATAGATATAGATTATGAGCATAAGGAAACAGGAAAATACAGTTCTTTTCGACAGCATCAGGCAGTTGCTGACCGAAGCAAGGGGTTTTATTGTCCGCAATGTGAACCACACGATGGTTTGCACCTATTTTGAAATAGGGCGTATGATTGTGGAGTATGAGCAGAAAGGCGAACATCGCGCCGAGTATGGGAAACAGGTGTTAAAGGAATTGTCGGAACGACTGACAAAGGAGTTTGGGAGGGGATTTTCTTTGACCAATTTAGAGCAAATGCGTTTCTTTTATAAAGCATACGCTCAAATTCCTCAGACACTGTCTGAGGAATTACAAATCACTGATAATCAAGATATTGGAAAATCGTCAACAGCGTTGACGGAATCTTTGCCAATTCCGCAGACACTGTCTGCGCAATCTTACTTACCCAAATTCACGCTGTCTTGGTCGCACTATCTCAAACTGATGCGCATTGACGACTCTGCCGAACGCCGTTTCTACGAAATTGAGGCGGCAAACAATAATTGGAGTTTGCGGGAACTGCGCCGTCAGTGCGACACCGCTTTGTATCAGCGTTTGGCATTGAGCAGGGATAAAGAGGGAATAAAAAAATTGTCGGAACGCGGACAAATCATCGAAAAGCCAGAAGACGCCTTGAAAGACCCTTTGATACTCGAATTTATCGGCTTACCCGAACATATAGGTTATTCCGAAAGCGATTTGGAACAAAAACTGATTGACAAATTAGAGCATTTTATGCTTGAACTCGGCAAAGGTTTCACTTTTGCAGGCAGACAGGTACGGATTACGATTGATGAAAAGCATTTTAGAGTTGATTTGGCGTTTTCAATCGCTATCTGAAATCTTTTGTGCTGATTGACTTGAAAATAGGCGAACTCACCCATCAAGATATTGGTCAAATGCAGATGTATGTGAATTACTACGACCGCTTTGTCCGGCTGGAAGACGAAAATAAGACGGTTGGGATTATTTTGTGTCAGGATAAAGTGCTCATTGTGAGTGGGTTAGCGTATGGTATAGACACCCATGCACACCGTTTTTCGGTAGAACAGGGAACGCCTACGGTGGGTGTTTTAGGACATGGATTGGACAGGTTATACCCGAC
>BNXT01000232.1 GCA_025999775.1 Bacteroidia bacterium
AAAAATTTTACGTAAATTTGCAATGTAATACTCTGATACTATGAAAAAAATTAAATCGGCGCTCATTTCTGTTTACCACAAGGATGGTTTAGACGATCTTATTAAATTATTAGCTGCTAACGGTGTTCAATTATATTCCACCGGAGGCACGTTTGACTTCATCCAAAGTTTGGGCTTTCAAGCCATTGCTGTGGAGCAATTGACGACCTACCCTTCTATTCTTGGAGGACGCGTGAAGACACTGCATCCATCCGTGTTTGGAGGTATTCTTGCTCGTCGAGATGACGCGCAGGATATATCGCAAATGCAGCAGTACAACATTCCGGAGATAGACATGGTGATTGTTGATCTATACCCGTTTGAACAAACCGTTGCCTCTGGCGCTCACCACGAGGACATCATTGAAAAAATTGACATCGGCGGTATCTCGCTCATTCGTGCCGCGGCAAAGAACCATAAAGATGTGCTGATAGTTCCTGCCAAACGATACTATCAGGAAATATACGAGTATTTGAATGTACAACAGTGTGCCTCTGATTTGGATATGCGTAAACGCTTTGCTGCCTACGCATTTCAAGTGTCGTCGCATTATGACACCGCTATCTTTAATTATTTCAATGCCGATAACATTATTCCGGCAATAAGAGTGGGTTTTGATACAGCCTATCCGCTCCGTTACGGCGAAAACCCACATCAAACAGCCAGTTTTTACGGCGATTTGGAAACTTATTTTGAGCAACTGAACGGCAAAGAAATTTCCTACAATAACCTGTTAGACATTGATGCGGCGATACATCTTATTGATGATTTCGACGACCTGACCTTTGCTATTATTAAGCATAATAATGCTTGTGGGTTAGCATCCCGCCCAACCGTATTAGAGGCTTGGAAAGCAGCTTTGGCGGGCGATCCCGTTTCTGCCTTTGGCGGCGTATTGGTAACAAATCATAACATTGATGCGGCAACAGCTACCGAAATTGATAAGTTGTTCTGTGAAGTGTTGATAGCGCCAAGCTACGACGACGAGGCTTTAGCTACTTTGAAATCTAAGAAAAATCGTATTATTCTCAAACGAAAAAGTACGGAGAAAGCAGATTATACCGTGCGTACAGCTATTAACGGCGTGTTATGGCAAAGTGCAGATAGTTACGTGGAGAATCCCAAAGATTTAAAAACGGTAACTATAACAGCGCCTAACGCACAGCAAGTTGAAGATCTGTTATTTGCGAATAAGCTTGTGAAACACACTAAATCCAATGCTATTGTTTTTGCTAAGGATAAGCAACTTGTTGCCAGTGGAACCGGACAAACATCGCGTATTGATGCGTTGCAACAAGCGGTGGTCAAAGCCAATCATTTTGGATTTGATTTACACGGCGCGGTCATGGCGTCCGATGCGTTTTTTCCATTTGCCGATTGTGTCGAAGAAGCCTACAAAGTCGGTGTTACGGCGGTGATACAACCCGGCGGCTCCATTAAAGATCAGGATTCTATTGATTACTGCAACCAACATCAGATGGCAATGGTAACTACAGGATATCGCCATTTTAAACACTAAGTAATTAACAGTGAGCGGTTTACAAAAGAAGAAAAATAATCTGTGATAGTTCGTTTTTTTTCTGTAAATTTGCACGTTGCCTAATAAAAAAATTTAACATGGGATTATTTTCATTCATGGTTCGAGAATTGGCAGTGGATTTGGGTACCGCCAACACTGTCATCATACATAACGACAAAGTAGTCGTGGACGAGCCGTCTATCGTTGCGATAGATCGTACAACAAATAAAGTTATTGCTGTTGGTAAAAAAGCTATGCAGATGCATGGCAAAGTGCATGACGGTATCAAGACTATTCGTCCTTTGCGAGGTGGTGTGATTGCCGATTTTCAGGCGACAGAACACATGATTATAGAATTGATCAAGATGGTCAATACCCAAAAATCATTTTTTCCGTCCTCGTTGAAAATGGTGATATGTATTCCTTCAGGCATCACGGAAGTGGAAGAGCGTGCAGTGCGTGATTCGGCAGAGCAAGCGGGGGCACGTGAGGTGCGCCTCATCCATGAACCTATGGCTGCAGCTATCGGTATTGGTATCAATGTGCTTGAACCTATCGGTAATATGATTGTAGATATTGGCGGTGGTACCAGTGAAATCGCCATCATTGCTTTGGGCGGTATCGTTAGTAACAAATCCATCCGTATTGCGGGAGACGACTTCAATCAGGACATAGAAGATTATATGCGTAAGCAGCACAATATCAATATCGGCGAACGAACGGCAGAACGTATTAAAATGGAAGTTGGCGCTGCTATTGCGAATATTGACAATCCGCCCGAAGATTATCCTGTACAAGGTCGCGATATGCTTACCGGTATTCCTAAAGAAATAATTGTGAATTACGCTGAAATAGCCTACGCGTTGGATAAATCGTTGATTAAAATCGAGTCGGCAGTGCTGAATGCTTTAGAGCAAACACCGCCGGAATTATCCGCAGATATTTACAATACAGGCATCTATCTCGCCGGTGGTGGCGCTATGTTACGTGGTCTGGATAAACGATTAAGTCAAAAAACCAAGCTGCCGGTACGTTTAGCGGAAGACCCTTTGCGCGCCGTAGCACGCGGTACAGGTA
>BNXT01000233.1 GCA_025999775.1 Bacteroidia bacterium
CCCCATGATAGTTGGTTTTTTTATCAGCATTAGGTACATGTTTTAATACATATTCATACAGAGACATTGAAGTGGGGGAAGTATTACTATAATTAGCCTTCATTCCCGCTATGGGTTGTATTGTAAATGTTGCAGACTTAATAATGGCTTCTTTATGAAAACGTTCATTTATCGACACTTGGGAGTCGTTAACTTGCCTGATTATTTCAAAAGTATCATTATATGCGGAATAGCCTGTAATTCCGGACAAAATAATTTTTAATCCATCAAATTTGTAAGATGGTATCTTCTTCGAAAACGTAATGATTGTTCTGGTTGAATCTCCCGATATGCCGGTAATTGTCCCATTTACAGTTGCAGGTATTAAATATTGTTGAGGATTATTTAACATTGCTTGATTGTCAGGACTTAATACTAAAATACAACCTTCAGTAAATGAATAATTCCAACCTGTATGTACCAGTATGCCATCTCTTGCTCCTCCTGTAGGTGTATTTAGCGTATTCAATCGAAGCGATTTATAAGTGTGTTGAGGCGCTTCGATTGTAGAATCATTCAATTCAAATGAATAGCTGCCTGCACAGATTCGTGACTTAGCTGCTTTTGATGGTTCGTTAAGTGCACAATCTTCTCCTTTACGCAGTTCAATAGTTAAGAGATTTACAGATGTATCTCCTTTTACGGTTAGTGTTCCTACCGTAATTTGCTCATTGCTATAAACTCGTTTTAACTCTAAAGTAATACCTCCATCCTTGTTAATTGTTGGCGTGCCTGATAATTTAATGCTACAAGTAATATTCAAGTATTCCTTCAACTCTTCTGCACCGGCATAGCCATCTTCTGAATGTACAATAATGTCAAACGCTTTTCTTATATTCTTAACTTCTGTGAGACCTGTCTTTGTTTTATATTCGGCTTTTTCTTTTGAGAGTACCCGATTTGCATTATAGAAAATAAGTCGTGGATTACCATTCTCAATATCTTCTGCAATATGGGTGGTATATATTAAATCTGTCATTGCATAGCCATGTATAGTCAATTTGTATTTCTTGCCATCTACAGCACATTCTACATTCTGTGCCAAAAGCACAGGCTTGTAATCTGTTGGCAGATTTGAGGCGCTATCAACCGCGGGCGTGGGTACCATTAAAGAGTTTAACATAGGTTTCGGAAAATACTTTTCAAATGTGGATGAGAAAATTTTGTCAGTCAAACTTGATATAAAATTAAGATTGTTAGTGATGGTGTCGTCATCAATAATATCTTGCATAGTTACAATCGTTGGAACACTAAGACCGTTATCAAGTGTAATTGCTTTCGCTTTCGCTTTCTTATTTGCAGACCTGATTGTATCAAGTAATATTTTGACAGCGCTTGCAGTGTAATATGCAGCGTCCCCATCCTTTTCAAACATCCCCCAAACGTGCCCTGGGTCGTGGACTTGGTTCCATTGGTAGAAGATGAGTTTGGTGCCGCCGGTATAGGTATAGTCCATCAGGTTGTCTGTGGTGTTTTGGTTGATGCCGTAATCACGGTCGAAGATGTGTTTCAGATTGAACAAGCCGTGCCCAAGTTCGTGGGCGATAGTGTTGCCTAATATTTCCGCACTGCTTGCCGGAAACAGGTACCCGAAACGCTTGTCTCTCGGCATATCGCCCGCTATAGAGATGCCGTCCCTATTTTGCGGGGCGTTGGGCAGCAAAAATAAATACACCGTCTTTGCTTTCGGCTCGCCAATGCTCTGCAAATACGCCGCATTCAAGGCGTTCATCTCATCCGTGAGCGTGGCTAACAAACCGCTGGTTTGGTAGGTTACTACCCGTAATTTGCCCAGAGTTTGCCAGCTGCTTGCGCTATCCCTTTGATACATCGCAAACACCTCCTGTGCGTCGTTCTCCTTGCCGCTCGCAAGCGTTAGCTCATACTCGTTATCCGAAATCTTTGTGTAACCTTGTTCGTTATTTACTGAATAATATTTACAGCACATAGTATCTAAACGGTTAAAATAGTTTGATATATTTATGGTTTTATATGTTGAATTTAGATTTTGCACGATGGATAGTAATGTTATTTATTTTCCGAAAAAAGCCCAATGGATGAATGGCACTATAGTATTATCTTTTACCAATAGTTCTGAATCGCCAAGTCCCTCGCCATTTACTATTGGTACCTTATAAATCGCATCAAATACACGGTAATATACAACTTCATCTTGAACCAATAGTATTTCGCTGTCGCCTTGATTGGTTGTCCATTCTATGTATTTTTCGGTATTAGTATTAAAAAGGTACAGTATGCCGGGACAATAGAACCCATTATGTAAAGACTTTTCATCGAAAGAATCCTCTATTTTCACACTATCCCGTGTCGCTTTGCCTGGACTTGGCTGCTTTGCTACAAAATGTTCATCAAAATCTCTTCCATCTTGTACCAATCCAGTCAACCAATGCCCATATGTCATCATGTTGGGAGTATTTCCTTTGAATTCGATTTCACGCCAATTGTTTGTTTGCTTATTATACAATAATCCGTAAAACTGTCCATAATCTTCATTTTGTAGTGGATTTACATATTTAGTTGTTAACAATGTTTGCTGTTCATCATTTACCCAA
>BNXT01000234.1 GCA_025999775.1 Bacteroidia bacterium
AAAAGGATTAACCAATGTTAATAATCTATTTTTCATTATTCTGTATTTTTATATTTTTTAAAAACTAAATACGAATGAGGCGCGAAAACCCCATTTTGCACTATTTGCGTCTATGTAATTCCATCGGCGAAGATAATCTATTCTGAACACTTTGAATATATTTTCGATACCAACGCCCACTTCCATATACGGCGTATTGCCCAGCGGTTTTGTGCCGTTTGGCAATAGGAACAAGCCATCGGTTGTCTGCGGATTGTTGCGGTCGGTAAGTGTGCCGTAAATGCCGTTGAAAGATACAACTTCTCTCAATTTCAACAAATTAAAAACGGGGATACGGTTAAACAAAAGCCCATTCAGGTGATATTCTGTATTTAAACTGACATATTGGTCGGTAACAAATTCCAAATTGTTCATAATCTGAAAAGCATCGGGCTGAATAATTATTGACTGAAAAGCGTTGGGAATAATCAGCAGCGGAAAGGGCGTTTTTGTCCAGACTTTTCCCGCTTTCAGCCGCGTGTCAATATATCCGAAAGCGGTCATTTGCAGGCGCTTTTTAACAGAAAATTCAGTGTGCTGATAGTTGTACTCGCCGCCCAAAACGTTCTTAAAACCTGCATAATGCGACAGCGAAAGTTCCGTTGCCTTTTTTGACAAATTCATTTGCGGATTTCTGTCGTTGTAAGGTCGTCCGCCAATGGTATAATTCACTTGTACGCCCCCTTCAAACGTTAGTAGCGTTGGCAAATCGGTAATTGCGCCGTTGCTGTTTAACTGATATTTAAGCGTTCCTGTCGGCTCGTCTATCTGGCGCTTGAACCACATTTTTGTATTCAAATGAAAATTCAAATCTTTTTCATACGTCAAAATTCCGCGCCGCAAGTACGACATTTTCGTAACGGGCGCACCGATTTTCCAAGCGGCAAGAAAATTATCCTTGTTGTCTAAAAATGTTGCCCCTGCCGAATACAAATCATACTCATACATCAGCGAAATGTTGTCGCGGGGAAATTCGTTTTCATGAAATTTCTTTTTTCGGAACGAATAAGTCAACGTTCCATTGTATTTCAGTTTTTGGTCGTAAACGCCATAAGCAAGATAGCCGCCGGCAAACAGGCGATTGGAGAGATTGGCGGTAGTTGTTCCGCCGAGCCGCAGGTGCAGTCCTTCAATTTCGTTGGGGGAAACAAGGCTTGTAAGTGGTCCAATGTTGAATTTGCTTGTTTCGCGGTTGCCGCCCACCACAAAATAGCCCGAAGAAAAGAAATCACTCGTGCGTATAACGGTCTTATACAAAGGATGTTGGCGCAGTTCGCCAATCATTTTTTTCAGTCCTGTTTCTTCTTTTTCGCGCAAAGGGATGTGGCGATTTTCAGTCCAGTAATCAGCCGATTTTTTGACTGCCTTTTCATCGTCTTCTATTGTATTTTCGAGTGAAGAATAAAACGCATTATCGTAATTATCAAACGAATAATTTCGTAACGAGCGGATACGGTGTAGTAGCAGTTCGGGAATACCACTGAAAAGATAAAGATTAACCGACAAATCTTCTTCCGCCAACGCCCAAACGCTGTCTGCCAACTGTGTAAAGTTCTGAATGACAGTCAGGTCTTTGGCAAAATTCAGGTTTATTTGATTGGGAATGTGCAATTCGGCTTTTTTCAAACTGTATTTGCCATCAAGTGTGATAAACAGCCTGCCATTGAAGCCGATACTCTGCTTGTTGAACGGCGAAAAAAACATTTTCAGGCACTGTATATTATCCACCGTAACGGTATCTTCAATGTAATATTTATAAGTGGCAAAAGCCAAAACAGACGAGAGCGGACTTACAAAACTGTTGAACATCAAATCAATAGTGTTGTCGTAAAGATTGATTTCGCGCAGCAATTCCTGTAAATTATCGTTGACGCTTTCGTCAAAGTCGGACAAAATACCTTCTTCGTGTTTCGCCTTCACAATTTCTTTCTGCAAATGCGGCGTTTTGCGGTAAAAAATGTCAGCTAACGTTTCTTTCATCGACAGTGTCAAAACTACGTGTCCGTTAACTTCCGAAGAATCAACGGCATTTTTCAAAAAAATGTTTTTCGTAAAAAGTTTGCTGTCGGGGTTGAATTTATCCAAATGCAGCGAGAATTTTTCGTAAAGTTCTGACTGGTAATATGGTTTTGCCTCAATTCTGTTGTTGTTTTTTCGGGCAATCGTTTCCCGCATAAACTCAACGGCGGGGTTATCACGCTTTGTATAATGTTCTTTGCTGTTGCGTATAATCACTTCATTTAACTGAAATTCAGTTGATTCCATCAAAATAATCAAATCACTTATCGTGTCGCCGTCAATGATGAGCGTTTTATCTTTATAGCCCAACGAAGATAAGGTTATTGTCCTTATACCAAGATTATTAGACAGTGAAAATTCACCGTTATCATTGGTTTGCGTTCCAATAGTTGTGCCTGTAAAACGCACTGCAAGAAACGGAAGCGGCTCGCCTGTTTCTGCATCTTTCACAAAGCCCGAAACAGAAATCGACTGCGCCGAAACAGCAAGGGAAATCATTGAAAATAAGATTATTAAATGATTTTTCATCACAAAATATTTTAC
>BNXT01000235.1 GCA_025999775.1 Bacteroidia bacterium
CTATAACAATTGCCCGAATATGATTGCATTCATAAACAGTTTAGTAGCGCCATACCAATAGGAGCGGAAATTAGGATCATCCACAAACACAATGACCTGTCCTCTACCGTTGGATTCGGTAACAACAGCCGGTGTATTCGCTATTCTCTTCAGGTTTTTGGTGGATATACAGCCCGATAAATAGGGTTTGTCAGTATATGCTAACACTGGAACATAAGCGCTTTTTGTGGCTTCAAAGGTTAATCCGCCAACTTTCATCATGGGGAGTTCGTTCTGATTGTAACCCCATGCTAATGGGTGCGTTTTGTCCAACTTACACTGTAATATCACGCCATCAATATTGCTTCCGGCATTAGCTCCCGAACGTTGGTCATACGTCAAGTTAAGGGATGAATCCAAGCGAATGAGAGGTTTGGTCTTGATACTTGTAAGTTTAGCGCTATTAGTCCACCTAAAAGCATCGCCGATAGCAATCAATGTACCGCCGTCGCTCACCCAGTTTTTAATTTTTTCTGTTACCGATTGCGAGAGCTCGCGTGAAGGAGTACCGCCCGCCATGATTAGCACATTATATTGGTTCAAATTGACAGCGCCTAATCTGCTATAATCAATCAATACCGGAGACCATTGAAATTTTTGGTTGAGTAGCATCCATACTTCGCCCGTTTCGGGGACACCCATGCCGGATCCGACAACAATAGCTACTTTAGGCAGTTTAATCGGTCTTACAGAGGGCGCACCCAAGTCATGGTCAAGCATCAACCCTTGATTAACGGCATAGACATTAACCCCACATTCCGCGGCTAACTGAGTGAGTTTGTTAAAAATGGCATCGCTATTCATCGACTGGTATTGCACCTGCACAATGATTGTTCCATAGCCAAATTGAATAGGGCGACCCTCATTAGGATAGGTAAACGGTTTACCGGCAACTTTCACAATGAGACCACTTTTCAGTAGTTCGACAATCATTTTCGGCGCATAGTATTGTGTATTCTCAAAAGCATACGCCTCAGCGCTTTTACCGCCTATAACCTGACCTTTTACAAACACGTTCCGCTCTACTTTATCGCCTAAGAATCCGGCGGCAACGGGTAATGCATCATAGTTGAGATTGTAAGCATGCGGGAATGTCCACGTCGAAATATCGTAAAAAGTGCTGTCTTCATATTGGGTCACGTTTTCCATAATGGTTTTCACCATCGCCGTATGTTTTTGATTAACAGGAATAACATACGAATCGGCAGGATCGTAAACGACCCCTTTAGCTGTGTGTTTTCTCGCCAAATGATAGACATCTACGCGATGTTGCTTCATAGTTTCGAGAAAATGATAAGCTATCGCTTGTGATCCGCGGCTATTGAAAACATACGCTTGTACAAGGGCTTTGTCGGCTTCTTTTTTGATATCGATGAAATAGTTACGTTGGTATTCCATTAATTCGTATTTCATATCCAGCGACCCTTTCAGGAGACCGATGCTTGAAAACGCCTGATTGCGTACGGTGGAAGCGAACGACATCTCGCCGTAATTAGCTGTTGGACGGAGTTGTCCGCGTGATGCCAATTGTTCAAACAAGATACAAACGGAGCCATGAATATCGCCGTAAGCAGCGCCTTTGCCTAAGTAAAAGTCATCATAGCCCTCTTTGGAAAAGTAAAGCGTTCCTATTTGGTCAAGGGCATCTGCACAATAACTTGTGAGCTTGGAGGTCAAATCTTGATTGCGTTGAGGGGTCAGTGGATGTGTACGTTTGGGATGACCCGGACTGAAATAGTAGGTACGGTCGCCACCTTGTTCGTGAAAATCGGCAACCACCGTAGGCATCCATTCAAAATACATGTCAATAGCGTTTTTGCCTTCGGGATGTTCTGCCATTAACCAGTCGCGATTGGCATTTGCCCAATAGTGATTGGAGCGACTGCTGGGCCACGGTTCGGAAAACTCGCGAGAATCCAAGTTGGAGACATCAGGGAAACTGCGTGTAGTATTAACCCATGTTGCAAACCGATTGATACCGTCCGGGTTCTGACCGGGAGTCAGTACAATCACCATATTGTCAAGCATATCCTCTATTTCTTTGCCTTCTGCGGCAGCAAGATAATACGCCAACACGATGGCAGAATTAACGCCGGAAGGCTCGTTACCATGAATAGAGTACATGAAATTCGCCACAATAGGCATCTTCCTAACGTCTAAATTACCTGAAAGATTAACCTCAGTCAGTTTAAGCTGGTCTTGACGAATGGCTTCCAAGTTCTGTTGATTTTTCTTTGACGTAATGATTACTTGAATGATTGGGCGAAACTCGTTCGTTCGTCCGAATTGCTTGATAGAGACTCTATCAGAAGCTGCGTCCAAGGCGCGCATGTAATCCAACACGTCGCCCCAGTCTGCATGTTGTTGTCCCACTTGATACCCAAGCACAGCTTGCGGCAACGGGATTTGAGGATTGAAAACATAGTTACCTTTGGGTAAAAAATAGGTTATGTCTTGGGCATCGGAAGCTACGCGTGGCTGTGCATTAACACATATATTACACGCTATAAGCAACACTATGCCATATAATAATTTTTTCATACTATTTGGTGTG
>BNXT01000236.1 GCA_025999775.1 Bacteroidia bacterium
ATATAAATGAGTCCCATATACAATCCGATTCGTGGCTTTTCGATGAAAGTAACAGTTCAAAGCGTTCCCTGCTCGGTTTGGATTTGCTTTTTGAATACAGACTTAACAGATACCTGTCTTTTCTGCCCGAATTGCAGTTAAAATCCAAAGGTGCAAGAGGCAAGACATACACCAGCGACCGTTATTACGACACAAAAACAGGCAATGATATACCCGATGTGCTTGTCAAAGATACATTGGATCTCACTTATTTAGAACTTCCATTGAATCTTGTTCTTAACATACCTGTCGGCAAAATCACATACCTTTTTATCGGAACAGGATATTATCTTGCCTACGGAGTAGATGGAAATTTGAACTTATCGCCGAGCAAAGAAGGGTATTCTTTTGAGGCAGAAACTCAAAAAGTTTTTTCGGGTGCGGACAAGTTTTTAAATCCGTTTGACCACGGTTTTAATACTATGTTTGGTGTTCGGTGGTATTGGACTGATGGTAGTTCAATGTTTATTAGGGCTGGCTACGAATGGAATTTAAACAATATGGCTGCTAATAAGGGCGCTGGAATGGCTACATTCAAAAATAACTGTTTTTACCTTCAATTCGGAGGGTACTTTTAATTAACGTCAAATACACAAATGATAACAGTTTATTTTATGAGCGACAGCGAAGCCGACTATATCAACGGTAATCCATAAAAAATACACATAAAATATCAATAATTAAAATTACACAGTTTATGTACAAAGATGTTACAAAAACGGCAGCGGGTGCAAATGTTTGCAGCGCAATGGAGCGAGAACCCATTTCAAAAACCGCGTCAGTTCCCTAACAACGACAGGAGAAAGAAAGGGGTTAGATATTCTATTTTCGGCATTTTTTAATGATATTGAGCGCCTCTTGGCACAGTGTGGTGATGCCTGTCCAATTTTGGGTATCAATGAGTTCTTTAGGAAAGAGATTACTCCCCATACCGACACAGGTTACGCCTGCATCAAACCACGCTTTGAGGTTAGATTCTTCAGGTTTAACGCCACCGGTAACCATCAACATCGACCATGGCATCGGGGCTTTTAAGCTCTTAACAAAGTTAGTGCCTAATACATCCCCGGGAAACACCTTGCAAAGGTCGCATCCGGCTTCCTGAGCAAAGCCTACCTCTGACACGGATCCACAACCCGGCGTATAAAGGACTAAGCGTCGATTAGCTACTTTTGCTACATCTGGATTAAACAGTGGTCCCACAATAAAATTAGCGCCCAACTGAATATACAGCGAAGCTGTTCCGGCATCCACAACAGACCCTATACCCATGATGAGTTCGGGGCACTCCTTGTTGGCAAACTTGACTAACTCACCAAACACTTCGTGGGCAAATTCCCCGCGGTTGGTAAACTCGAAAGCCCGTACACCTCCATCATAGCAGGCTTTGACAACCTGTTTTGCTACTTCAATATCTTTGTGGTAAAAAACCGGCGCCATGCCGGTGGTTTGAAAAGCAGTTAGAACTTGGATTTTATTAAATTTCATGATTTTTTCTTTTTTATTCATAACTCATAATTACCTTGACACGCGTCCAGAACCGTCGCCTTTGAGCAGGTTTTCGACTTCGGCAACTGTAACGAGGTTGTAATCTCCGTAAACAGTGTGTTTAAGACAGGATGCCGCA
Organism: Bacteroidia bacterium; assembly: GCA_025999775.1. Classification (GTDB taxonomy): domain Bacteria; phylum Bacteroidota; class Bacteroidia; order Bacteroidales; family P3; genus BNXT01. The sequence goes on from BNXT01000236.1 coordinate 1,667, forward strand.
ACCGCAAAATTAAGAGCTTTTTGGTCATCGGTAGGGAAGCTAATCAAGCCGTACAGTAGTCCACCCATGAAAGAATCTCCGCCACCGACGCGATCTACAATATGGGTGATGTCATAGCGGCTCGATTGAAAAAGTTTAGTTCCATCATAGAGGCATCCGCCCCAGGTGTTGTGATTGGCATTGATAGAGCCGCGAAGGGTGATGACGACCTTCTTAGCACGTGGAAACAGGGTCATTAACTGTTTACAAACCGACTCAAATTCGCCGGCATTGACGTCGCCGCCGGTATGTGATGCCTCAAAGCCCGCAGGCTTGATACCAAAGACTTTTTCGGCATCTTCTTCGTTACCAAGGATAACATCGCAACCTGCTACTAATGCGGGCATGATTTCAGACGCCGTTTTTCCGTATTTCCAAAGGTTTTTGCGATAGTTGAGATCACATGATACTTTGACACCCAGTTCATTCGCCACTTTGATAGCTTCGAGACAAGCATCGGCAGTGCCTTGAGAAAGCGCCGGCGTAATGCCCGTCCAATGAAAAAACTGAGCATCTTGCAGTACTTCTTTCCAATTGATCATACCGGGTTTAATATCGGCAATAGCAGAATGGGCACGGTCGTAAATCACTTTGCTGGCACGGGCAACAGCGCCCGTTTCAAGAAAATAAATACCAATACGTTCACCCCCACGCAGAACATGCGTTGTCCCAACATTGTGTTTACGCAAATCCATGATGCAACTTTCGGCGATGTCATTGTTCGGCAAACGCGTAACAAATTCTGTTGGAATACCATAGTTGGAGAGCGATACGGCGACATTGGCTTCTCCACCACCGAAGGTGGCTACTAATTCGCGGGCTTGCGAAAAACGTTCATAGCCCGGTGTCGCTAAGCGAAGCATCACTTCGCCAAAGGTTACTAC
>BNXT01000237.1 GCA_025999775.1 Bacteroidia bacterium
TTTCAATACATTATCAAAGAATTCAAAACACATTCCACAAGGATTGAAGCGGGTGAAATTAGCCGTGTTAGGCGATTCTGCCACGCAGTTTGTAGTAACAGCTATTCGAGGAATGGGCGTTGAATATGGCTTAGATATTGCTACTTTTGAGGCAGATTTTAATCAAATAGACCGACAAATACTGGATCCTACGTCCGAATTGCATCAGTACGAAGCAGATGTGATACTCATCTTTGAAGCAACCCACAAGCTATTGCAAAAATATGGTAAAAAAACGCCGGATAGTCGTAGTCATTTTGCAGAAGACGCTATAGCACATACGCGGAATTTAGTTACTACCCTACAAGGTAAGAATACTGCCAAAATTATTTTTTGCAACTATACGGAAGAGGACGACCATGTGTTTGGACACTATGCAAGTAAAGTTGAAACATCTTTTACCTACCAATTGCGTAAGTTGAATTTCTTATTGCAAGAGATGGCGGTATCAACAAGCAATTTTTATATATGTGATTTAAGCGCTATACAAAATATCATCGGACGCGAACGATTTTGGTCTCCATCAGTGTATGTGAATACCGAAATGGTTGTGAGCATTGAAGCCTTACCCTACGTAGCACAAGCGGTGGTACAAATCCTGGGCGCTTTTCAGGGAATGTTCAAGAAGTGTCTCATTCTTGACTTAGACAATACCGTGTGGGGTGGCGTAATCGGTGATGATGGTCTGGAAAATATACAGTTAGGGCAACTGGGCATTGGCAAGGCGTTCACAGAATTGCAATTGTGGGCAAAAAAGCTACAACAACGGGGCATAATCCTTGCCGTATGCAGCAAAAATACAGAATCCATAGCCAAAGAGCCGTTTGAGAAGCATCCTGATATGGTACTCAAATTAGCAGATATTGCTGTATTTATGGCAAATTGGGAGAATAAAGCAGACAACATTCGCAAGATTCAAAACATACTCAATATAGGCTTTGATTCAATGGTGTTCTTGGATGATAATCCCTTTGAACGTAATATGGTTCGTGAAAATATCCCGCAAATCACAGTGCCGGAACTACCCGAAGACCCTGCTTTGTACTTGGACTATCTCTATGAACTGAACTTATTTGAAACAGTGTCCTTTTCCGGCGAGGATGCCAAACGTACCGAACAATACCAAAAAGAAGCCGAAAGAGTGGTCTATCAGGAGGCGTTTACCAATGAGGACGATTTTTTGAAAAGTTTGAACATGGTTTCAGATACAAAACCCTTTGACGATTTTACTACCCCTCGCGTGGCGCAACTTTCACAGCGTTCCAATCAATTTAACCTGCGCACTATACGCTACACCGAAGACGATGTGAAACGCATTGCGCAATCGGATAACTATTTCACGCTGTCGTTTACCTTGGAAGATAAGTTTGGCGACAACGGATTGATTTGTGCCGTCATTTTAGAGAAACGCGATACCCAAACGCCCGAAAATAAAACTCTATTTATCGACACATGGTTTATGAGTTGCCGTGTCTTGAAACGCTGTGTAGAGGCGTATGTGCTAAACACCATCGTAGATTTGGCAAAAGTCAACGGATACACCACTGTAATCGGCGAATACATCCCCACACCCAAGAACGAAATGGTAAAAGACCACTACAAAAACCTCGGCTTTGCCTCAAATGGCAGTGCATGGACATTGGATGTGGCTACGTACGAAAGTAAAAACAATTACATAACAAAGAAATAAGATGGAAAAACAAGAAATTTTATCAAAGGTGCAGGACATTTTCAAAGATGTGTTGGATGAGGATAATATCAATTTGAAAGAGACAACAACCGCCAACGATGTAGAAGGTTGGGATTCGCTGACTCACATTCAATTGATTGTGGCGATTGAAAAGCTGTTTAAAATTAAGTTTACCTCCAAAGAGATTCTTTCGTGGAAGAATGTTGGTGAGATGATTGATTGTATCCAAATCAAAGGAGTATGATATTTCAGGAAGGACAGACCTACGAGAAAGAATTTTGCGTTTCGAGTGACGTCTACAATGGTTTTATCGATGTTTTCCATGATAAAAATCCCTTACATACCGATGCCGCGTTTGCGAAAAACAAAGGATTTGAAAGCCTTGTTATGCACGGAAATATCCTGAATGGATTCCTCTCCTATTTCATAGGCGAATGTCTTCCAACGAAAGATGTGATTATCCATTCGCAGGAAATTCAATTCAAAAATGCAGTGTATCTCAATGATAAGCTGCATTTCAAAGCGCAGGTGCTTGGGGTTTATGAATCTGTGAATGCAGTCGAATTTAAGTTTGAATTTCGTAGAGATTTAACAGAAAATCCTCTATTGATTGCTAAAGGAAAATTTCAAATAGGCATATTATCATGAATATATTAGTTACAGGCGGTTCGTCCGGTTTAGGAAAAGCAATAACCCAAAAGTTAGCTGAGGAGAAAGACAATCGGATCTATTTTACTTATAACCAATCGGAAAAAAGGGCGAAAGAAATAAGCGCTCAATATACGAACATTACAGAAATAAAGTGTGATTTTTGCAACCAAGGGGATGTTAAATTGCTAATTGACACTATCAAACAA
>BNXT01000238.1 GCA_025999775.1 Bacteroidia bacterium
TCCCTGTCGCAGGTATCCCATGGACGTGTGCTATATTAACACCTAGAATACCTACAGAGTCAGAAATAGAATTATCGGTAGAATATCAAAATTAAAAATTAATCAAAAAATCAAAAAATATGAAAAAACAATTCATTAAAATCGCAATCATTGTGGGCATCGTGATGTTCACTTCGTCGGCATTTGCATGCACGACGGTCATTTTGTCGGGAAAAGTAACTAAGGACGGTCGTCCATTGATGTGGAAAAACACCGACACCGAAAATCTTAACCACAGTTTAATCTACTCGGACAGTAAAGGGTACCCCCTTATTGGTATCGCCCGTAGTTCCGCTAAGGACGCTGATAAAGCAGCTATTTGGACAGGCACGAATTCAAAAGGATTCTCTATTATGAACACCATGTCGTACAACCTTACCGAAGCAAATGTAGCTTCAAGAAACGGCGCTCTCATGCGTCAAGCCTTAGAGGTGTGCAGTAATGTGCCTGATTTCAAAAAGTTTTTGGATACGCTCAAGCGTCCGATGAACGTAGAGGCTAATTTTGGCGTTATTGACGCCGAAGGCAATGCCGCCTACTTTGAAACCTACACCAATGGATATCACATGGTGGATGTTAACGATCCTGCTGTAGCTCCGGAAGGCTATTTGGTTTATACTAATTTCTCGTACACTGGCTTTTACGAAAAAGGCGCCGGCTATGTTCGCTATTATTCGGCTCAACGTCAGGTCGCCAAAGGATTGCCAAGCAAAGCGTTTACGCCGCAATGGATTTATACCAACCTCGTCCGTTGTTACTACAATTCTTTGATGGATGTTGATTTCACAAGTGCGAAAGCGTTGGATTTATTCAATAGCTATATTCCTGATAGGGATTTTATTCCACGGCGCTCTACCGCTAATTCTATTGTCGTTCATGGTGTAAAAAAAGGTGAAAATCCGGAACTGACAACCATGTGGTGCGCCTTAGGATTTCCGCCTTGCACAGTAGCTCTTCCTTCATGGGTTAAACTTGGAAAAGAAAATTCGTCCTTATTGGTACGTACGGATACTACTGGTACCTCGAAAATCTGTAACATGGCATTGGCGCTGAAAGCAACCGTCTTTAATGTTCAACGTGGCAATGGTCAAGAGTATCTTGATTTCTCAAAATTGTACAATAAACAAAATACCGGCTATATTCAGCAGTTGCGTCCTATTGAAGACCATGTCTTCACAGATGTTAATGTAGTACTCAAGAAATGGCGCGAAAAAGGTTCTCTGGATGTTATGGAGGCTAAAGCCCTGAATAAATCTGTCGCTACTTATGTCGAAAACGCATGGACAGGATTAATTGTTAAATAAGAAATGCGAATAAAAATGAAATATCAATTCAGTAAAATCGCAATCATGGTGGGCATCGTGATGTTCACTTCGTCGGCATTTGCTTGCACGACGGTCATTTTGTCGGGAAAAGTAACTAAGGACGGTCGTCCGTTGATGTGGAAAAACACCGACACCGACGTAAATTTTCACCACAGTTTAATCTACTCGGAAAGTCAAGGGTACCCCCTTATTGGTCTCTCCCGTAATTCCGTTAAGGACGTTGACAAAGCAACTATTTGGACAGGTACGAATTCTAAAGGGTTTTCTATTATGAACACCATGTCGTACAACCTTACCGAAGCAAATGTAGCTTCAAGAAACGGCGCTCTCATGCGTCAAGCCTTAGAGGTTTGCAGTAATGTGCCTGATTTCAAGAAGTTTTTGGATACGCTCAAGCGTCCGATGAACGTAGAGGCTAATTTTGGCGTTATTGACGCCGAAGGCAATGCTGCCTACTTTGAAACCTACACCGATGGATATTACATGATGGATGTTAACGATCCTGCTGTGGCTCCGGAAGGCTATTTAGTTTATACTAATTTCTCGTATAATGGCTTTTACGAAAAAGGCGCCGGCTATGTTCGCTATCATACGGCTCAACATCAGGTAGCCAAAGGATTGCCAAACAAAGAGTTTACGCCGCAATGGATTTATAACAACCTCGTCCGTTGTTACTACAATTCTTTGATGGATGTTGATTTCACAAGTGAAGAGGCGTTGGATTTATTCAATGGCTATATCGCTGATAGGGATTTCATTCCACGGCGTGCTACCATTAACTCCATCGTTGTTCATGGTGTGAAAAAAGGAGAAAATCCGGAACTGACGACCATGTGGTGCGCCTTAGGATTTCCACCTTGCACAGTGGCTCTTCCTTCATGGGTTAAACTTGGGAAAGACAATTCGTCCTTATTGGTACGTACGGATACTACCGGTACCTCGAAAATCAGTAACATGGCATGGGAACTGAAAGCAACCGTTTTTAATGTTCAACGTGGCAAAGGTCAAGAGTATTTTGATCTTTCAAAATTGTACAACAAACAAAATACCGGTTATATCCAGCAATTGCGTCCTATTGAAGACCACGTCTTCACAGAAGTTAATGCGACGCTCAAGAAATGGCGCGAGAAAGGCGCTATGGATGTTATGGAGGCTAAAGCCCTGAATAAATCTGTTGCTGCGTATGTCGAAAACGCATGGACAGGATTAAT
>BNXT01000239.1 GCA_025999775.1 Bacteroidia bacterium
AAGAAAAATTTTATTACTAATTCATTAAAAATATATTAAAATGAAAAAAATATTATTTTTTGCAGCAATACTTACATTTTCGGCGATGTTTACCGCATGCGAAAAGAAAGCAATGATTTCGGAAGCCCAACTTCCTCCTTCGAGTAAAATCTTTATTCAAACCCACTTTCCCGAGGTGGCAGTAACTTCCATTGTAAAGGAAACAGACGGTTTTGAAAAGGACTACACCATATATCTTGCAAACGGATTCGACGTTGAGTTTGACAGAAAAGGAAACTGGGACAATGTAGATGGACACATTAGCGCTGTACCTCAAAGTATTTTAGATTTATTACCGGCAGGTATAATCAGTTATGTTACCACTAATTTTTCACAGTATCAGATTGTAGAAATAAATAAAGAGCGTTACGGTTACGAAATCGGCTTAAACGGAGAAATTGACTTGAATTTCAATACGGATGGAAGTTTTCGCGGATACGATGATTGAAATGGCGCTGTTATAGAATTGAGTGTGGTGTGTGGATGTCACTCGCTACGTTCGTGGTGTTTAGTTAGTTGTTCCTTAAAGCGGTTGCCCTGATAAATATCAATAAAAAAAGCGGTAAACCAATGATTTACCGCTTTTTAATTACCTTTACCAAATGGTCATTTGTGGTGTTACTTCACCTCTTCAAAGTCCGCATCCGTGATATTCGGTTCGTTGTCTGAATTAGTATTACTACCACCATCGTTTGGCGATGCGTCTGTTGGTTGCTGTGCCTCTTGCGTGGCTTTGTAGAGTTCCTCGCTGGCAGCAGTCCAAGCCGTATTCAACTGCTCTAAAGCGGCGTCAATTTTGGTAATATCTTTCGATGCTTCCGCTTCCTTCAATACTTTGAGCGCTTCTTCGATAGGGGTCTTTTTGTCAGCCGAGATTTTATCGCCATACTCTTTCAACTGTTTTTCTGTCTGGAAAATCATCGTACCTGCCATATTGATTTTGTCAACATCTTCTTTGGCTTTCTTATCTGCCTCGGCGTTAGCCTCTGCTTCGGTTTTCATACGCTTGATTTCGTCATCCGACAAGCCTGAAGATGCTTCAATACGTATCTGTTGCGATTTGCCTGTACCTTTGTCTTTCGCCGACACATTCAGAATACCGTTTACATCAATATCAAACGTTACTTCTACCTGTGGAACGCCAAGCGGCGCCGGTGGAATACCATCCAAGTGAAACCGTCCAATCGTCTTATTGTTCACAGCCATGGGGCGTTCACCTTGCAGTACATGTATCTCAACGGATGGCTGGTTATCGGATGCCGTCGAAAAGACCTCCGATTTCTTAGTAGGAATCGTGGTATTCGCATCTATAAGCTTGGTCATCACCCCTCCCATCGTTTCGATACCCAATGACAACGGCGTAACATCCAGTAGCAAGACGTCTTTCACCTCGCCGGTGAGCACGGCGCCCTGTATCGCTGCGCCAACAGCCACTACCTCGTCGGGATTAACACCTTTTGACGGTGTTCTACCAAATATTTTCTGTACCAAGTCCTGAATTGCCGGAATACGCGTCGAACCACCAACAAGGATGACTTCGTTAATATCATTTGCCTTCAAACCTGCATCCGACAATGCCTTTTCGCAAGGTGTTACACAACGTTGAATGAGGCTGTCGTTGATTTGTTCAAACTTAGCACGGGTCAAGGTTTTCACCAAATGCTTAGGAATACCATCCACCGGCATGATATACGGCAAATTGATTTCCGTTTGTGTAGAGTTCGACAACTCTATTTTAGCCTTTTCTGCGGCTTCTTTCAGACGTTGTAAAGCCATCGGGTCTTTGCGCAAATCTAAGCCTTCGTCTTTCAAGAACTCGTCCGCCAGCCAATTGATGATATTTTGGTCGAAATCATCACCTCCCAGATGCGTGTCGCCGTTGGTTGACTTAACCTCAAAGACGCCGTCGCCCAGTTCAAGTATTGACACATCGAATGTACCGCCACCGAGGTCAAACACAGCGACCTTGCTATCTTTGTCTTTTTTGTCCAATCCGTACGCCAAGGCGGCAGCCGTAGGCTCGTTGATGATACGACGCACTTTCAAGCCTGCTATTTCACCGGCTTCTTTGGTTGCCTGACGTTGCGAGTCGTTAAAGTACGCAGGAACGGTAATGACAGCCTCGGTAACTGTTTGTCCGAGATAGTCTTCAGCCGTCTTCTTCATTTTTTGCAGAATAATGGCAGATATTTCCTGTGGCGTAAACGTCTTATCGTCAATTTTAACCACCGCCATGCCATTGTTACCGCTTTCTACTTTGTAAGCCATACGACCCACTTCATTTTTAACTTGTCCAAGGGTTTCGCCCATGAATCGTTTAATAGAAGACACCGTGCGGTGCGGATTTGTGATCGCCTGACGTTTGGCAGGATCGCCAACTTTTCGTTCGCCACCTTCAATAAATGCAACAACTGACGGAGTAGTCCGCCGTCCTTCATTATTTGTGATCACAACCGGTTCGCTGCCTTCCATGACCTTGTTTTTTTTAGGGCTATTCCGAATATGATTGTTGCTGCTCCCTACGACGAGAT
>BNXT01000240.1 GCA_025999775.1 Bacteroidia bacterium
GTATTAGAAAATTTAAGAAACTGGGCAACAAAAACCAAGCGCAAACCATTGATATTAAGAGGCGCAAGGCAAGTAGGTAAAACAACCCTTATAGATGAATTTTCCAAACAATTCGACACATACTTGTATCTAAATCTTGAGAACAAACGTACAAAAATGCTGTTTGAAGAGGATTTTTCGATGGACGAGTTGGTGTCGCAAATTTTCTTATTTTGCAACAAACCTCGCGAACAAGGCAAACGCGTTTTGCTGTTTATTGACGAAATTCAATATTCGCCGTCAGCAGTTGCTCGGTTGCGATACTTCTACGAAGATGTACCCGACATATTTGTTATTGCCGCAGGCTCTCTTTTGGAGACACTGATTAGTACCCAAATTTCATTTCCTGTCGGACGAGTGGAATATTTGGCTGTTCGTCCCTGTTCTTTTTGTGAGTTTCTTGTGGCAATGGGTGAAACAGAACTCGAAAAAGCAGTTAAGCAAGGTTCTATTTCAAAAGCAATGCACTCAAAAACAATGAGTTTATTCAACACTTTCACTTTCATAGGTGGCATGCCCGAAATTGTCGCTCATTTTGCAGAAAATCGTGATTTTGTTTCGTTGAACGAAATCTACGATACCTTGCTTACGAGTTATCGCGATGACGTGGAAAAGTATGCAAAAAACGAAACGATGACACACATTATCAGATATATATTGAAAGAAGGATGGGGTTACGCTTTGCAGAGAATAACGTTAGGATGTTTTGCCAACTCATCATATAAATCACGAGAAATGGGCGAAGCGTTTCGCACTTTGGAAAAAACGATGTTACTCGAACTTGTTTATCCCGCTATTTCAACACTTCTTCCTGCCTCTCCCGACCTCAAACGTTCCCCAAAATTGATTTGGAACGATGTTGGTTTGGTAAATTATGCGGCAAATATTCAACAGGAGGTTTTGGGATCAAAAGATATTATTGATGCCTATCGTGGAAAAATTGCCGAACAAATTGTGGCACAAGAACTACATTCATACGAAACTCGTATTTCTGCGCAGCGGGCATTTTGGGTTCGAGAGAAAAAAGGTTCAGATGCAGAAATAGATTTTATTTTGCAATACGATAACAAAATAATTCCAATAGAAGTAAAATCGGGACACAACGCAAAACTTCGTTCTCTACATTTATTTATGGATGAAGTATCACACAACATTGCCGTAAGAGTTTGGTCTCAACCTTTTTCAATAGACGAGGTTACAACACCAAATGGAAAACTTTTTAAATTACTTAATGTGCCGTTTTATTATGTGGGACAACTTAAAGAAATATTGACTAAAAACGCAAAATGACAAACTCACCTGCACCTAACAAGCGGTTTATCTTCGATGCTACTTCGTGGTGGCGCAATGGCGGGTGTAGCCTACGCAGAAAATAATGTCATTTTGGAATCAAAAAAGAAAGAAAATGAAACAGATAGTGTACATATTAATAATTCCATTTCTTTTGACTTCTTGTGCGACATTTTCAAATCAACCGTACAAGAAAGTGAAAGTTCATACGACAGAATCAAGTAGCATTATTCATATATCTGACACAATCCAAACCGTAAACAACAGAGCCAATGTGTGGGCAGAGAGAAAAAATGAAAATTTGTCAATTGTAGCCATGACAGACAGTGTAACAAAAACGATTGAAATAAAACCACGAAATTCATTTTTGTATTGGGCAAATATTCTTTACACTTTTGGAATAGGTATGCTTGTTGATATGAATAATCCTAAACGTTATTCCTATCCGAGCAGAATTTACATAAATTCAGCAGACACAATTGATAAGTATTACCGCTACAGTCAATCTGACAATAAAGGGGAATGGCATTTGCATCTATCGTTGCCATGGGTCAATTTGTTTTCTCTGAAGCCACAAGATGAAACATATAAAGTTAATGCAGGCTGTTGGGGGATTTTAATAGGATTTGATTATTACCATTCAACCAATAAGTTCTTTAACTTAGGGGCTTCAGGTGTTATGGATTTCTTCGTGCCTTTTCCAGCAGCAGTTGATTTGTATGGAGAACATGAATGGATGAGTTCATGGTATTTTAGTTTTTCAAACAACCATAAAATGGGACGTTTTTCGGTTGGTTACGGACTTTCTTACGGAAAAAATTCTTGGGCTTTAAGAGATCATGGTGGATATGACCCATCACCACCACCACTGACACGCGATCCTGTTACTAAAAGTCATTACGCCTTAGGACTGGTATTCCCTGCCTACTTTCAATGTACAGAACATTTCAATATGGGATTGGTCTATAGACCGACCTTTTATAGACCTTTTTTGCTCGATAAGTTTACGTACGAACATCTGATAAGTATTGATTTTGCATGGAAACTAAGAATAAAGAAATAGGATTTACTTATTTTTTGATTCTCCCCTACTTTAAAACAAAAAAGAAGATGATTTGCCGTTACTTTGAAACATTTTTATCTCTTTTTTACCGTTACTTTGAAACAAAAATTGTATCTTTGCACCGTTAATTGTTAAAGCATATTGCGATGTTTGAAAGAAA
>BNXT01000241.1 GCA_025999775.1 Bacteroidia bacterium
ATTATATTTTAAATAATGCTGATAAGTGACCCGTTTTCTTTTCTCAATTCTGTTTTGCCATTCTCCAAACGCACAACAATATTACTCCCAGAGAAGCGAGCATCTGCAGCCTTGCTTGTCACAATCGTCCGAACAAGCGCACCGTTCTCTTTCCGAAGATCCACTTTCCCGCCATCGTAAGTGATCAAAATGTGGGTCTGAGCAGCATTTATATCTGCCGAAACCGCTTTACTAGTCACGATTGTTCTAATAAGTGAACCATTATCCCTACGAAGATCCACTTTTCCTTTAACCACTGTTACCATACTCATAATTATTCGTATTTTTTCCTACTCTTACGGCTTCGTAGGGTTGCCTTATTTTTGGTATTTATTACTTGAACTTACGTAATTCTATTTCCCATCTATTTTATTGTTTTTTGATTCAGTTATAGTGAATCCCAATTCTTTCGCCTTCTCAAAGAATGGCTTACTCTGTTCATACCGCCATTGAGCGCTAATTGCAATCGTTTCATCTGACAACTTAATTTTATCCTTTTTATTTTTAAGATAATATTTTGTGTAACCTAACTTTCTATCGTCTTTTTTAGCATCCTCCAATTTTTTAAATACTCCGTTATTTCCAAATTTATTCAAATTATCCGGAAATATCTTTCGAAGTTCCTCAAAGGTAGGTTTATTATTAACTTGCACATAGTGTTTTACAACTTGTAATACAAGTTTTCCAATACTTAAATTATTAGCAATTTCTTCGCCATTATAGGTTAAGGTAAACTTTTTGTCTTTTGCATCTTCAACTCGAAAATACACATTAGAAACCACTACATCTTCTTCACTACTCTCTTGAAATCTACTAATTGTAATAGCAGCAATCGGTATTTTTTGCCCTTTAATTTCAATTTTATAATCTGTATTTTCTAATTCTGCTAATAACTTAAAAGAAATAGATTGTCCAACAAGAATACCAACCCAATTCAATTGATCATTATTATCCACTTCGTGTAATTGCTTCAATGCCTCTAAAATTACATCATCTTTACTAAGATAACCGCGCAATTGCGTCAATGCATCTCGATCTATTTCTTCACTTTTACATTCTATGACGGCAATTGCATCCTCATATTGTGCCAACAAATCTATTCTGCCGGTACCAACATGAAATTCTCTATGAAGTATAGATGCTTCTTCAAAATAAGGAACCTCTAAATCTAAAAGGCTCTCATTTTTTTCAATACACGAAACCAAATCCGCCTCATTTAGAAACTTTTTTGGAACTAATTCACTTTCTTGTGATTTTTTAAAATTTTTTAAGACTTTCATAACTTTTTTTGATTTTTAATTATTTTTGCTATTTCTATTCCTCGCGCTTAGCGACTATAATACTTATTTTTTTGAATCCCAATGCGTGCAGAAATGTTGTCAGTTTTTCTTTGCCTGCTTTCTCAGCACGTTCCAAAATACCGTTCTCCAAGGCTTCATTTTCTATGGCTGCTCTGGCTGCATTTTTGTAGCCCGTAACTTCCTCGTGCGACCATTTGCCAGTCTCTTCAAAGGTCTCAAAATCAGAGGGATTGGTTATGACCTCCAATAGTTGTGGTTCAGGCAATTTCAACATAATAGAAATACTATCCACTGTAATATCTTGCTCCTGCATTTTCGATAAATCAAATCCTGCACGCACTTTTCCCTTTGTTACAAGGACTAATTCATCTTGGGTCGTCATTTTGTTCCCTAACAGCGCTATTTTAATCCCTAACACATCCACATCACTTAACTTCTTCTGAACAATCACATAATCTTTGTAATATGTCGCAGTTGTAAAGTCCGCCAAACGCCGAATTTTTTCCACTACATTCACCGTCTTATCTATCACAATGGGTTTGCTCTTAAATGGATTCTGAAAATTTTGAAAAACCGAAAATTTCAAGCATAACCATACGGCAACAACAATGATAGCAAGTCCTATAATTTTTTTGACAAGTCCTTTCATGTTAATCAATTTTTAGAAAATTTGATACTGATTTCCGAATAGCCCGCTTGTGAAAGAAACGCCTCAAGAAACATTTTAGCATTACTTTCCGCATCCGTTAAAATTCCCAATTCGTCAACACTGTTGATAATGTCTTTTTCTCCTTGAGCCATAATCATATCACGCTCCGCATTTGAAAACGAGAACCGCGTAATCGCTGCTTTTTCATATTCCAAGAATATATCATCGGGCGCCATATTAAAAGACAGTACTTCAGCCTTTGGCAGTACCATCGAAATAGATTTTTGACGGGCATTAATCGTTATGCTATCGTTTGATAATTTACTTAAATCTATCCCCGCCTTCAAACTTGCTTTGCAAGAAAAAAGGATTTTGCGGTCGCCAAATTTATACCACGTGGCATTATCGTCAGCTTTGACAATTTTAGATACTATGTATTCCACTGTTCCCAACTCGGAAAGTGATTTCAAGTTGTTCATGGTTTGTTTTTCTAATTGCTTTGTGCTACACGATACCAAAGCAAATAGACATAGTATCAACCCTAAGT
>BNXT01000242.1 GCA_025999775.1 Bacteroidia bacterium
TCGCACCGCCCTTCGACTACGCTCAGGGATCGGTGGCTGTCGGTCGTTGAGCGTAGCCGAAACGACAATGTGAATTCCCTACGGGAAATTTTTAAAAAGACATTTTATACAAAAACAGACTTTTTTCCGTTATAGTTATCCAAACTATAAAACCATGGTATCTATAAAAACCGTCTTGTTGTTTCTCTTTATCTTCGTGCAAACCCTTGTATTTGCGCAGTTTTGCGATGATTTTTCAATTTTTCAAACAGAACGTTGGCAGGGAGATACGACCTATTTTAAAATGGACGAGCAGCGACTTCTATCTTGTGGGCAACAGCAGGCGTCGCTCATTTACCTATCAACACCTACATCGTTAAGCGATAGTATGTTCTGGCATTTTGACTTGTTTCTCCAATTTCAACCATCCAGCGTCAATTTTGTACGCATCTATCTCATCAGCGACACGCTCAATTTATCAGGCGCTCTAAACGGTTATTTCATTCAATTGGGGCAAAGTGGCGGTAAAAACAATCTTCGCTTTTTCAAGCAAACCGGACTTCAAACGGAGCTACTTTTCACCGGAACCTCTGTATTTTCAGAACAAAGCGGTATATCCTTAACCATTCAGGCGCTACGTAGAGACGGCGGCTATTGGGAATTTCTCTCACGCGCCATTGGCAGCTCCGAATTTGTAAGTGAAGGACAAGGATTTAGAGACAATACCTATACCTCAAGCAAGGCTTTTGGTTTCTATTGCAAGTACCAAACAGCATCACGATACAATCTCTATGGATTTGACAATGTGTGCATAGATACCCTGCCTTCCGTCGATCCACGCCATCCGACAATATCCGTACCTACACTCCACGCCGGCGATCTGTGCATCAGTGAAATCATGCAAGACCCACTAACCGACATGCCGGAATACATCGAACTCTTCAACAATGCCGACCACGCCATCGCAATGTCTGAATGTCATTTAGCAACCTATGACCTCTCAAAAAACACATTCAAGCTTTTTCAAATCACAAAAAGTTCGGATATGCTGTTATTACCCAAGCATTACGTTGTTATATCACGATCCATTACAAACTTACTTTCCGGTTATGATTATTGCGATGATGCACTGTTTATCACGCTATCAACAATGCCGACACTCCCTAATAGCGCAGGTTCGGTCATTATCTCAACTGCAGATACGACCATCATAGACTGGTTTAACTATACCGACAAGATGCACTTCCCGCTCCTATTGACCACCAAAGGTGTCGCCTTGGAACGTATCCACTATGACAAATCCGCTAATGATAACGATAATTGGCGCTCTGCCTCCAAATCCGTTAACTTTGCCAGTATTGGGTGCCCCAATTCTCAACGTTCCCAATTAGTTGATAACAACGACCCTTTTACGCTGTCCGAAGCCTGTTTTTCTCCCAATAACGATGGTATTAACGATGTTTTGCATATTCAGTACAACCTGCCCTCCGGTTTTGTTGGACATATTCGCATTTTTAACGAGCACGGACAACTGATACGGTACTTAGTCAACAATCAAATATTAAGTAGCAGCGGGTACTATTTTTGGGATGGATTATCGGAACAGAAAAGCCTCTGTCCTTATGGAACCTATATCGTTGTGTTCGATCTTTACAACCTCGACGGTCAAACGTGCCGCTACAAAAAAACGACTTGCATAGCTCCTTTTTAGAAAAGCAATCGGTACTATCGTTTTGGCGGTTGCCATTTTGTCAATCGCACTCTGAATTTATAAATACAGTAACAAATCGCCTCGTCTAAAAGTGGCAGACAATCTTCGCTTGTCGATAGTAGTATAGTCGTTAGGGGTAGGATATAATTCAGCAAGAGCCTTAATTAATTTTTCATTAGCTCGTTCAAAAAGATTATCCTTGTTGGCTTCAAAATAAGTTTTTACTTCTTCAAAATTTTGGTGTGTTAAATTGTTCAGAGAGATACTTAAATCGCTTAACACTAAATCCCCAATAATCATAGATATAAAATAATTACTGTATGGAATATGGGGATAATCATTACGCAACGCTATCTTTTTTCTTTGTGAATCACAAAATCTATAAATCAACACAGCAATCACTAATTGCGCACCATTTATGTTGTCAAATACTTGATGATAAAAAGCGCCAAAAAGTTCATTTTTTTTAAATTTAGCTTGATAAGGTTTCTTTTTCCAAACCGAGTATATAGATTCAGCTGCAACAGAAGAAAGTATAGTTGTATCTCGTGCAGAAAGAGTGTTGTCTTTTTTCCTTTTATAGTTATACCCCAACTCTGTTACTGCGGTTTCCATTCGTTTTTGTAAATCGTCGTTAGCTCTTAAATCCCTCAAATCAACAGGATTTTGACTATTAGTCGCAATAGTAACATCAGTAATCAACGAATCCATTCCTTCGCCCGATAATTCGTATAATCTTACTAACACACAAGCATTTGAATAGTCAATACTCGGATTATTTTTGACGGTATGTAATATGGTTTTACAGGATTGTCCACCATTAATT
>BNXT01000243.1 GCA_025999775.1 Bacteroidia bacterium
TTGTGGCAATAGCCTTTTTCTTCTTGCTTTTCCTTTTGTCTTGATACATTTTATTGTTCATTTTCTTTTGTAGCAACAAAAGAAAAAACGAACCGTTAAAAGTTAGGTCATTGTTTTAACAGCGATTTTATGGGATTAATGAACCGGTCTATTAATCTTAAATCGTCGGTGATAATCTCTGCTATTCCGGACATCTCTTGCGAAAAGTTGATTTCTTTGCCATAGTTTGTCATTAGATTGTTCGGCAGTTCTATTTCGACCACTAAAAATTTGCCGTTTGCGTTGGTAATAGGCACCAATGAGATAGTTTTAACAATGCCTCGCACCATGCCATACTCCATGTAGGGGAAGCCGTCAAACTTAATATTCACAGGCTGTCCGATTTTGACCTTACCGGCGCCCTGTGCAGGGAGCATCACTTTCCCCTGTATGGTAGTCTCTTTTTCAGGTATAATACTTAACAACGTTTCACCGACAGCGATATTCTGATTTCTTTGCCAAAATTTGGTCATGGCTACTTTTCCGGATAAAGGACTTCTAAAAGCATACGTCTGTTCCCATTGATTTAGTTGGCTCTGTAAATTCTCATACGTCCCCCAAAACGCAACTTGCAGCTGTTTTTCCTGCTCATTGGCTTGTTGTTGTAAATCCAAAATAGTTTGTTCAAGTTGCGATATATTAATCAAGGCGTTATTAACCGCTGATACGGCGTTTTCATACGTCTGTTCGGCTTGTAGAAGCGTATTTTTTGCGGCTTCGTATTCAATCAAGGATATCACTTTTTTGACAAAAAGATTGGAATCTATTGCAAATAATTTCTTCTGTGCCACAAGTTGTTTGAGCGCTATTCGACGCTGATTTTCGACACTGATTTTGATCTTTTGTTGAATGTTTTTTTGCTGACTTAAAGTATGGATTTTTTTGGTATGAAAATCGGTTTCAATAAAGTATTGGTAGTCTTTTAACGCTTTTACAAATTGATAATAGTAGGTTTGGAGTTCGCCTAAGGATAGCCCTTGTAAGGGTGTAATAAAGGAGATGGTATCTTGAATATTGGCGGTCTTTACGGCATAAAGCAACCGTTCTTTATCAATCACATCATCACTGACCGCTATATTTTTAGCAATGGTATCGGAGAAGATGAAGCCCTCCTGCATTACGGCGCCGCATTTCTCGCGCCAGAGGTGGGTGTTGATATTTCCCAAATTATATTCGCCGATTTGTATCTCGCCTTTTACGGGCGGATAAAAACCAAGCATGAGTTTAATCAAGGTTGTTTTGCAGTTTTATTTCCTGCATTCCGATAATCATTTCATAGAGATTGCCTTGTTCGGCAGAGGCTTATGCAAAACGTTTATGGTCGAGTTCTTTACGTTTTTTTAGAAATATGCAAATCCACACTACATAGAGTGCGCTGGCAAACAAAAATATGCCCAAGATTTTCAGATTATACAAGCCAAGTACGATTGAAAAGATGATCAGGTTGACGAATGAAAACAACGTGTTTAAGGCGCTTGATGTAAGAAAGTTTTGTACCCGCGAATTATCCCGAATACGTTGCACCAAATCGCCGGTCAATTTGGTATCAAAAAAACGAATAGGGAGCTTCATCAACTTCATTAAAAAATCTGAAATCATTGAAATATTGATGCGTGTTGTGATATGAAGCAGTATCCAACTACGGATAAACTCTACGACCGTTTGGCTTGTGAAAAGCGCTAATTGTGCAATTAATATCAGCGTAACAAAACTCAAGTTTTGGTTACTGATACCATAATCGACGATACTCTGGGTCAAGAATGGAAAAATAAGTTGTAGCAAAGACCCAAAAAGCAAACCGAGAAACAATTGTACGATATACTTTTTGTGTGGTTTTAAGTATTTGAACACAAAAGCGAACTTTTTTCTATCGGCTTTTTCGTCCTCGTGTTCGTAGAATGACGGCGTAGGTTCTAACAGTAGCGCTATGCCCTCTTCGTTTCCGTCGTTTTTATTGCTGAGCCAACCGTTGCAAAATTCCTCAACCGTATAGTGGATGAGTCCGTGCCCCGGATCGGCAACAGCGACAGTACCGGCAAAGATTCCGTCTTTTTGGGTTTTTACTTTGACATCGTAAACCACTACGAAGTGATTTTGTTTCCAATGGACGATACACGGCAAGGTGGCTTCATTGGCGAGTTGGTCGAAAGAAATATGCACGCCCATACTATGCATGCCGAGTTTTTCGGCGGTATCGCTGATACTGAGCATGGACACACCCTCACGCGTAGCAAAACACAACTCTCGCAAATATTGCACGCTAAAATTCTTGCCATGATATTTGGTTATCATAGCGAGGCAGGTAGCGCCGCAGTCCATCGCATCGGGCTGCTTTATGAAAGGGAAACGTGACATCGTCAGTATAAATTATAATGCAAATTTACATAAAATTTTCCAATTACATACCGACGAATAAAATTGAATAACTCTTTTTTCGTCACGTTTTATCTTATTGTGTATCACTCGTTT
>BNXT01000244.1 GCA_025999775.1 Bacteroidia bacterium
ATTTATAGAAGGTCAAGTAAGTCGTATTATTTTTGTTACGATTTCAATAAAGCAAAGCTCATTCCCATATCTAAAGGCACGCGTAAAGTGAGTTTAGCGACTCTATCACCGGATGGGACTAAGGTCGCCTTTGTGAGGGAAAATAATCTTTTTTACTGTAATGTAGCGACGGGTGAAGAAGTGCAGGTTACATCCGACGGCAAGGTTAATCACATCATCAATGGAGCAACCGATTGGGTCTATGAAGAAGAATTTGCATGGACTCAGGGATTTTGCTGGTCGCCCAATAGCGATTATATAGTGTTTATGCGGTTCGACGAAAGTCGTGTCAAAGAGGTGTTTTTAACTCGTTGGGGCGGATTGTACCCATCGTTGGAAACCTATAAATATCCCAAAGCAGGCGAGGATAACTCCATTGTAACCTTACATAGTTATGCGCTTGAAACGAGCATAACCGAACAAATACCTTCGGAGAACTTTGATAACGAGTATTTCCCTAAAATACAGTGGACAGCATCTGCTAATACCGTAGCGTATAGCCGTCTCAATCGCTCTCAAAATCATTTGCAAATAGTTACTTATGATGTTGAAACGAAGGCGTGTAAAGTGATTTACGATGAAAAAAGTGCAACTTACGTAGATGTTCCCGAAATGTTTTTCACAAAGGATGGCAAGATGATGGTGATTACAAGTGAAAAAGAAGGTGTTCAATCGCTGTATCCGTATGATTTAAACGGAACACCGCTGGGTAAGTCATTGAATGGCAATTTAGAAATAGCGCAAATATATGGGTTCGATCAAGAGCGCCTTCGCTTTTATGTACAAACCATTGAAAATGCGATTAATAGGGTGTTGTACGCTATTGATATGACGAATGAGGGTATAGGAAAGTTGAAAAGGTTGTCGTATTCCAAAGTAGGGTTTATTGGAGCGATGTTTGAACAACGATTCAAATATTTTGTCAAGATAGAATCTTCGGCTAACAAACTACCTATTTACACTTTATGCAATCGACAAGGCGAGGCGATTCGCATAATGGAAGATAATGCTGAATATTCCAAGAAAAGTAAGCGATACAACATGGTTGACAAGACCTTTGGGATGATGGTAACCGACGATAGTGTGGAACTGAACTATTGGATAATGAAGCCTGCTTCCGTAGTTACGGGGCAGAAATACCCGCTATTGATGTTCACTTATGGGGGACCAGGCTCACAAAAAGTGCTGAATAGTTACGATCGATCGCAAGATTGGCTGTGGTTTCAGTATTTGGTGCAACAGGGATATGTGGTAGCTTGTGTGGATAACCGTGGCACCGGCGGTCGTGGCGCGGAGTTCAGGAAACAAACGTACGGAAAATTAGGCATCATGGAAGTTGCGGATCAATGCGCTGCTGCACGTTATTTCAAAAGACTGGGTTTTATTGATGAATCACGTGTGGCTATCTGGGGTTGGAGTTTTGGCGGTTATTTATCGGCGATGTGCCTATTGAAAGGCGAGGGCGCTTTTAAAACTGCCATATCGGTTGCGCCGGTCATTGATTGGAAACGCTATGATAATGTCTATACGGAACGCTATATGCAAACACCGCAAGCAAATCCTTCCGGCTACGAACAAGGATCGCCTATCCACTATGTTGACCGTCTGAATGGCAATTTTCTGTTAGTACATGGAACGGCAGATGATAATGTACTGTTTGAAAACTCCGTTGACCTTATATCCGCATTGCAGAATGCCGGTAAACAATTTGAAGTAGCAATATATCCTAATAAAAATCATGGTATATCGGGCAAAATGACACGAATGAACCTTTACAAAAAAATGACTACTTTCTTGCAAAACAATCTGTAATATGAAAAAACTTCTCTGGTTAATAATCTCTGTAATGAGTGTTGGATTAACTGTTTCACAGACTACGCAACGGACGACTATTTCGGCGCATGCACATGGCGCTCATAATCGCGAGGCACGTTTGTATATAGAGTCTGATCAAGTGTCAAAACAACGTACTAAAATCGCAGAAACAGTGATAGATTCTATGGGTAATTTTAGCTTCGATGTGCCTTTGGAGACAATAAAAAAAGCCTATATTGCCATTGATTATTACGAGACCTATATCTACTTACAGCCGAACGAAAATTACAAAATGCGCTTTGATACGTTCGATTTTTTTATGTATGAACGCGTCAATCCTTATAAAACAGACAGTTATCTGTCCTACGCCTTTGAAACGCCTGATAGCAACGAGTTAAACCAATTGATATGGCGTTTTGAGTATTACTGGGATGAATTTCTTCAGGAACACTCTTTTGAAATGGCAAGCAATACACCGTTTAAACAAGAAGTTATGGATTTCGTGAAACGGATGGATGCACAATTTGACTATTCCGGACATGCGTATTTTCAAAACTATAAACGCTACGCATTGGCACAGTTGGAATTTATGCAAACGACGTACAATAAACGAACGCTGTTCGTAAATTATCTATCCGACAAACCTATTTTGTA
>BNXT01000245.1 GCA_025999775.1 Bacteroidia bacterium
GCATCGTCAAACTTTGATACAAGTAAAAAAGGACAAAAAAGAATATGAACAACTAAAATACTAACTTTGTAAAACATTCAACATATTATGTTATCAAAAGAAGAAATATTAGCGTTAATCAACGACAAGGAAAGCGACCGTGTAGAACGGACAATTTCAACTGCGAATACGGATAAGTTTGCCGAAGCAATCTGCGCTTTTTCAAACGATTTGGCTAACCACAAAAGCCGGGCTATTTGTTTATCGGAGTACACGATAAAACTTGCAAACTATCAGGCTTAAAAGTTACAGACGAATTATTGAAGAATATTGCTGCAATCCGTTCCGACGGAAATATTTTGCCGCAACCGGCAATGACCGTTCACAATTACACTTTTGACGATGGCGATGTGGTGGTGGTTGAGACGCTTCCTGCACATTTTCCGCCTGTCCGCTATAAAGGCACAATTTGGGTACGGATTGGTCCGCGGCGCGGAATTGCCAACGAAATGGAAGAACGCTTATTAATCGAAAAAAGAACTTCCAATGCCAAAACTTTTGACGAACAACCTTGTGTCGGCGCAACAATTGACGATTTGAATATTCCTCTTTTCAAAATGGTTTATTTGCCGAAAGCCGTAAATTCCGCAATTCTTGCCAATGACAAACGCGATATTAAATTGCAGTTAGCGTCATTGCGATTTTACGATTTGGTTTACGATTGTCCGACCAATGCGGGGATTTTAATATTTGGCAACAACGTAAGATATTTCTTTTCAACGGCATACGTTCAATATGTTAAATTTGGAGGTACTACACTTGCCTCAACCGTTTTGGCTGATACGCAATTTTCGGGTGATTTAATTTCCATAATTAATTTATTGGATAGTTTTATAAAAATAAATATCATCAAAAAACGTCCCGTACACGTTTCCACTCTTATTGAAGAAAATATTTTCAGCTATGCCGAAAATGCTATCAGAGAGTTTCTTATGAATGCCGTTATGCACCGTTCGTACGAAATTACCTCGCCGATAAAGTTCTACCAATTTTCCGATCGCATAGAAATTGTGAATCCGGGCGGGTTATACGGCAACGCTCGACCGGAGAATTTTCCGAATGTGAGCGACTATCGTAATTTGGTAATCTCCGAATCTATGCGGGTTATGGGATTTGTCAACCGCTTTAACAGAGGTGTAGCAATGGCACAAGCAGATTTGACTACCAATGGCAACGAACCTGCTGAATTTGATTTGAATACTTTGGGTGTGTTTGGAGTTATTATCAAAGAGAAAAATGAGCCTGTAAATGACATAAATGGCAGTGTAAATGATATAGATGGCAGTGTAAATGACATAAATGGCAGTGTAAATGACATAGATGGCAGTGTAAATGACATAAATGGCAGTGTAAATGATATAGATGGCAGTGTAAATATCTCAGATACAGAAAAAATATTTATAGAAATAATACAAAAAAATGAAAAACTCAATATTAAGCAAATCAGTGAATTATCAAATATTTCCTACCGAACAACTGCAAGATATTTGAAATCCTTAAAAGAAAGAGGATTAATTAAATATGTCGGTGCTGATAAAACAGGTGGTTACATACTGTCACTCCACACTCCACCTAAACCCTAAATACAACAACCCGCCTGAAATTAGTACCAGCAAAGCCGCTCTTAATTCGTCTGTTGTATTCATAGAAAAAAACTATACAGAAATAGCCGTTAATTCTTTTCCCAACCGATGCAAAGCTCCGATTATTTTTTGTGCTTGCTCACGTCTCGGACGGGATCGCCCACAAACATAATGCCCAAGTTGCTTTTCATTTATACCGGTAAGTCGCGACAATGCTGCACGTGAAATAATGCCATCGTAAAACGATAACAGGCTTTCAATAGTAAACGCATAATCTAATTCATAATCGCCATCCAAAGCTTCCGGATACGATTCGCAATCCATTTTGGCACATTCAACATAAAATTCAATGCTTTCCTTGACTTCTTTTTGCAAATCGGAAAATGAGCCAGACACACCTACAATCCATCCGGGTAGCGCATCCATAGTGGCGCAATAGCCGGTCGGAGTTTTTGATACCTGTACTTTAAATTGTTTCATTTTAGTTTTTGATATGCAAAGATAGTGTTTTTACTACGATTTAGCAAACTTTTTTTCAACTTTTTATCCAGAATCACACTCCACACTCAATTTTATAGCGCCTCAAAAAAGAGGTAACCACTTTTTTACCTTTAAAACGCTCTGAAAGGGCGAAATCTACCGGATGTCAGGCTGTCAGCCTGATGGATGCGATACCATTCTTTCGTAGGGCGTTGCCACTACGCTATTGATTTGCCCCTTTCAGGGGGATTTAATAGAGGAGACTATGAAAAAAAACGCATCAAGATTGCTCCTAAAATTACTCCTAAAATTGATGTAATACTTGGATATATTACATGATTCCATATTCGTTCTTTCCTCTTTTTATTTTTATATTCTTGCAGAGAAGGAATCCTATTATCAAC
>BNXT01000246.1 GCA_025999775.1 Bacteroidia bacterium
CCCTACACCTGCAGAGATATGATTTTATACTTAACGATTTTCGTTATCAACTCTAATGGAATCGAATTTCCACTAATTTTAAAATTTATAACTATACCCAATTCGCATCACTTGTGTTTCATAATAATCGTCAAGCGTGTAGCGGAATGTGTCGCCTTCGATGGTTTTTCGGATAGTCATCGTGTTCAGCAAGTCCGTGACGCTTATCATCAATTCTCCCTTACCTTTTTGAATGGTTTTCTTTATGCCCAAATCCAGCGAAAATCGCGCTTGGATTTTCCCCTGTGGAATAATATCGGGCGCCAGCCAAACGGCTGATACCTGAATCTCTGATTGCGAACCCGGACGAAATAGATTATTCAACTTTACGTTGCCGGAATACATATTTTGCCGATTTGCCGAGAAAGTATGCTGAATCGGATACTTGTTTTCCACCGTAAAGGCGTTAATCCGGTTGTGGTAGATATTTCCATTCAGGTTGGCTGTGTAGTATTTTGAAATATCCTGCGCCAATATCATTTCAACTCCAGTATGGTAACTCTTGCCTGCATTCTGGAATATGGCATAAATCAGGTCGTTGCCGGGTACGGCGGTCGAAATGCGGGTAATCGCTCCGTTCGTCATTTTGTGATATACCGCCCCGTACCAACTTCCTGTGTTCCATATTGTTTTAAATCCCAACTCGACAGCGTTGGTAAACTGCGGCTGCAAGGCAGGATTGCCCACCTTGACAATTTCCGCATCATCGTATTTGGGAAAAATGCGGATGTCCACTTCGTTAGGACGGTCAACCCTACGATTATAGAACAAACTGATTTTGTTTCGTTCATTAAATTTGTACGCTAAGCGAAGCGTTGGAAAAGGTTCTATGTAACTATAGCCGTCACTCTTATATGTTGGATGATTTGGATTTACCTCGTACTTCAGATTCACGTATTCGATACGCAATCCTATTTCCGTTTCCCAACGCGGGTTTTCGTACACGAAATTTCCATATACGGATGGAATCAATTCCCTGTAAGTCGCTTTGCCACCGGCGGCAACGTCAAAAGCGCTGGTATCTTTGTCGGCGTTGAACTGCATATTGGTGGGAATATCCCGCTTGCGAAACTTGATGCCTGTTTCCAAACGTCCGCTTTTCAGCGGCTTTATATAATCAACATTGAAATCCATCACCTGCTCGTCCGAGATAAGTTTAAACCAGTCATATCCCTGTACGGCAGTCAGTATGTTGTCGAAAAAATACTTCTCGTCTTCGCGATGGAAGGTGTAACTGAACCCTGCGTTCAATAAATGTCCTGCCTCCTTGAATTTATGTCGGTAAGCGGCAGTAGCCATAACGGTTGTCTTCAGTTCGTCTTCAATAAATTTCCATAAACGGCGGCGCTGCGTAAGGTCTTCATTAAAAAAAGGTTGGTCGCCGTGGTCAATTATCTTCTCGCTACCGTATAATCCCGAAACGGTAAGCACGTCGTTAGGGGCAATATCCCAATCGACACCCGCTTTGAGGGTAGTAAAGTGTGTGTTGCGGTTGCGCTTGAGTTGGCTGCGAACGATGCTGCCATCCGTATAGGTTCGGGAAACATATTCATTCTTATTCAAGGTTTCGGTGTATAGGTAATCGCCTTGAAAGAAGATATTTACCTTTTCTTTTCGGTAATTTACAGATACGCTGGGATTGATTTTAGGCGTCATAGTGTATTGCGGCGGCACGTCGGGCAGATTTTCCTTTCGTTGCCATAAAGCGCCCAAACCTGTGGATATTCCTGCTTTGCCGTTAAATCCTTCGCGATCGGTTTTCTTGTAAATGATGTTGATAATTCCGGCACTTCCGTTAGCATCGTATTTGGAAGATGGATTGTTGATGATTTCAATACGTTCGATTGACGAGGCGGGGATATTGTCCAATCCCTTTTGGTCACCGAATCCCGTGAGAGCGGTTTGTTTTCCGTCCATCAGAATAGCCACCTTGTCGTTGCCGCGCAATTCTATTTTTCCGTCCCTGACGGTTACACCGGGGAGATTCTGCATCGCCTGCATCACGGAGCCTCCGCTTTGGCTGATGTTGTTGGCAAGCGAATACGTCTTTTTATCCAATCTGCTGCTTGTGCCCGACTGATTGGCAACCACCATCACTTCTTCCAATAGAGGCTGGTCTTCTTCAAGTTCAATAGTATTGAGGTCGAGAAAATTAGATAAATTTCCCAGATATAGCGGGATATGCCGTGCTACATATCCCATGCACGAAACTTCCAACGTATAATTTCCGGATTTAATGCCCGCGAGCGAGAATCGTCCTTCCTCGTTGGTTATTGTCCCGCCCGCAAAGGCGCTGTCTTTCTCCGTTTTGACAATTATGCCGGCAAATGGAACGGCTGTTTTGTCGGATTTGTTTTTTACAATTCCTGACAACGTTACCTGACCTTGTACGCTTAAAGTTGCAGCAAACAAACACATTGCAACAAGCCCTAAATATCTTTTTCT
>BNXT01000247.1 GCA_025999775.1 Bacteroidia bacterium
ATTGCTAATGACTAATGTGGCATGGTCACAAAACAGGACAATGAAAGTTCATCGCAATGGCAATGTGGTTTATACCGTGAGTATCTTACAAACAGATAGCATTACTTACAGCAAGGATTTAATAGAGCTGATCAGTGTCCCCGGCGGCACGACGACGCTCAATGGAAGCAGTGTGAGTATCAGTACATTTCAGATAGGGAAGTACGAGGTAACACAGAAGCAGTGGTACGATGTGATGGGAGGTTGGTCACCCGCTTCTGCGCCATCAAGTAGTTATGGCATGGGTGATAACTATCCGATGTATTATGTAAGTTGGGAAAATATAGTAGGCACGTCATCGGGCGGTAGTGTAGGTTATACGGAAAAAGGGGTTACGTATTATACGAATGGTTTTTGCTACAAATTGTCGGTATTAGCAAATGGCGGAACCTTAGGCAGCGCTCATTATCGTTTACCTACGGAAGCGGAATGGGAGTACGCCGCCAAAGGCGGACAAAGCACGCATAACTACACCTATAGCGGAAGTAGTACGATAGGGAATGTAGCTTGGTATGATGGTAATTCAGGAAGTACAACGCATACGGTAGGCGGAAAATCTGCCAATGAGTTGGGTATTCATGATATGAGTGGGAATGTGTGGGAGTGGTGCAGTGATTGGTATGGGACTTATCCAAGTAGTACGAATAATCCTACGGGCGCTACATCTGGCTCGGTCCGCGTGGGTCGTGGCGGCAGCTGGAACACTGGTGCGTCGTATTGCGCGGTTTCCTATCGCGGCAACGACACGCCAACGAATCGCGGCGGCAACCTAGGGTTCCGCTTGGTTTTGGGTTCAACAGAACCGACTACAGAGATGTCGATAGTAACGACCACAGCAGTAACCAATATAGCAAATACGACAGCAATGTTAAACGGCGATATTACATTTGTTGGTTCTCCGGCATATACAGAAAAAGGGTTCTGCTATTCCACCGCACAAAATCCCACAACGAGTAATACCAAGATTGTTGTTACAGGTACAGGCGTGGGCGCTTATACAAGTACAGTAACTGGATTGACTCAGGGTACGACCTATTACGTACGCGCTTATGCGACAAACACGCTTGGCACTGCTTATGGGAGTCAGGTTAGTTTTACGACTACAAGTACGCCGACTACGTCGACAATACCGGAGATGATCAATGTCCCCGGCGGTACGACGACGCTCAATGGAAGCAGTGTGAGTATCAGTACATTTCAGATAGGGAAGTACGAGGTAACACAGAAGCAGTGGTACGATGTGATGGGAGGTTGGTCACCCGCTTCTGCGCCATCAGGTTATGGTGTGGGCGATAATTATCCGATGTATGATGTAAGTTGGAATGATATAGTAGGTACGTCATCGGGCGGCAGCGTAGGTTATACGGAAAAAGGGATTACGTATTATACGAATGGTTTTTGTTACAAATTATCAGTATTGGCAAATGGCGGAACCTTAGGCAGCATGCGTTATCGTTTACCTACGGCAGCGGAATGGGAGTATGCCGCTAAAGGCGGACAAAGCACGCATAACTATACCTATAGTGGAAGTAATACGATAGGGGATGTAGCTTGGTATGATGGTAATTCAGGAAGTACAACGCATACGGTAGGCGGAAAATCTGCCAATGAGTTGGGTATTCATGATATGAGTGGGAATGTATGGGAATGGTGTAGTGATTGGTATGGGACTTATCCAAGTAGTACGAGTAATCCTACGGGCGCTACTACTGGCTCCGGCCGCGTGCTTCGTGGCGGCGGCTGGGGCAATGATGCGTCGAATTGCACGGTTTCCAATCGCTACTACCACACGCCTACGTCTCGCATCAGCAGCTTGGGGTTCCGGTTGGTTTTGGGTTCAGCAGAACCGGAAATACCGGTAATACCTCCGAGTGGAAGTAATATCATAGAGCTGATCAATGTCCCCGGAGGCACGACGACGCTCAATAGTACCAGTGTGAATATCAGTACGTTTCAGATAGGGAAGTACGAGGTAACACAGAAGCAGTGGTATGATGTGATGGGGGGTTGGTCACCCGCTTCTGCGCCTTCAAGTTATGGTGTGGGCGATAACTATCCGATGTATAATGTAAGTTGGGAAGATATAGTAGGCACGTCATCTGGCGGCAGCGTAGGTTATACGGAAAAAGGCGTTACGTATTATACGAATGGTTTTTGTTATAAATTGTCGGTATTGGCAAATGGCGGCACCTTAGGCAGCGCTCATTATCGTTTACCTACGGAAGCGGAATGGGAGTATGCCGCCAAAGGCGGACAAAGCACGAATAACTACACCTATAGTGGAAGTAATACGATAGGGGATGTAGCGTGGTACAGTAGTAATTCAGGAAGTACAACGCATCTGGTAGGAGGAAAATCTGCCAATGAGTTGGGTATTCATGATATGAGTGGGAATGTGTTTGAGTGGTGTAGTGATTGGTATGGGAGTAGTTATCCAAGTAGT
>BNXT01000248.1 GCA_025999775.1 Bacteroidia bacterium
TGCCGAAGGTCATTTTACGCCCGAATCGAACCCCAATGGCAGTATTTATGACATCGCCGGTATTTGTAATAAAACTCGTAATGTTTTTGGTATGATGCCCCACCCCGCCGGCATCCACAGGAATGACTTCTAACGCCTGTTTGACCTCTCTTTTGGCATTGATATAAAACAAAATAGCGGCATACAACATAAAAGCGCCGACAATAATACCAACGATAGAAAGCGTATATTTGAGATATTGATTCATCAAAATAAAGTAGATTGAGAAGGTTTGTAAAGTTTGAAACTCCGTCGATGATACGGACAGGTATCATACTGTTGAATAGCCTGATAATGCTGTGCTGTAGGATATCCACAATTGCTATTCCAATGATACACGGGATATTTGTCATGCAGCATACTCATAAAATCATCTCGGTAAGTCTTAGCCAACACCGAAGCTGCCGCGATAGACAGATATTTACTATCGCCTTTAACGATACACTGATGCGGTATAGCGTGGTATGACTTAAATCGATTGCCATCAATAATCAGAAATTCAGGCGTTACGGACAGTTTACGAATTGCCCGATGCATCGCTAAAATAGAAGCATTGAGAATATTGATTTCGTCAATTTTTTTGTTGGAAACGGACGCTACTGCCCATGCGATAGCATGTTCTTGAATAACAGGACGTAGGGCGTAACGTTGTTTAGCGCTTAGTTGTTTGGAATCGTTAAGCAATGGGTGTGCGTAGTCTTTAGGCAATATCACCGCCGCAGCAAATACCGGTCCTGCCAAACATCCGCGCCCTGCCTCATCACAACCGGCTTCGGTTTTGTTTTGTGTATAATGTGAAAAGAGAGCCACTGTAACCCTATTTGTGTTGAAGGATAGATTCAAACAACAATCGTCCATCAATATTACGCAGTTCGTCATCCGCACACCGTTCGGGGTGGGGCATCATACCAAAAACATTACGAGTTTTATTACAAATACCGGCGATGTCATAAATACTGCCATTGGGGTTCGATTCGGGCGTAAAATGACCTTCGGCATCGCAATAGCGGAACACTATTTGATCCTTATTTTGAAGTTCTTTCAAGGTTTTTTCGTCTGCATAATAGCGTCCTTCGGCATGCGCAATAGGAATAGATAGTATCTGATGTTTTTTGCATTTAGCTGTCCATGCCGAGTCAGTTGTTTCAACACGGATATGCTGGTTTGTACATGTGAACAATTGATTGGTATTGCGCAACAATGCACCGGGTAATAAGCCCGATTCACACAAAATTTGGAAACCGTTGCAAATGCCGACAACCAAGCCGCCTTTATTGGCAAATGCAACCACTTGCTTCATGATTGGCGAGAGATTGGCAATAGCGCCTGAACGCAGGTAGTCGCCATACGTAAAACCACCGGGCAAAACAATGATATTGCATTTTTGCAGATTTGTATCTTGATGCCAAAGCGGTATGACACGCTGTGATAACAGGGTTTCAAGCACATAAACGACATCTCTGTCACAGTTAGAACCGGGGAATGTAATAACGCCAACTTTCATCACAAATTTTTTTTTGCAAATGTACGAATTTTTTTGCAAATACACATAGACGGATAAGAGAAATTGTGTAGGGACGGGTTTCAAACCCGCCCCTACTACTATATTCAAAAAATATTTGTAACTTTGCAACGTTCTTTCAGAAAATAAACGAAAATGGAACAATCAGACAGATACAAACAAGGTTGGGAAAAACTCAAAGAAATTGACGGTGAAGCCGGCGAAAAAGTCATCAACGGATTAAAAGACATTTCCCCGGACTTAGGGAATTTTATTATTGAATATGCGTTTGGCGACATTTACACACGGGACGGACTTGACTTGAAATCAAAGGAAATTGCCGTAGTGGCAGCATTGACAGCTATGGGAACAGCACAACCACAACTTAAAGTGCATATTAACGGAGCGTTGAACACAGGAAGCAGTATTAACGAAGTCAAAGAAGTGATTTTGCAAATGGCGGTTTATTCGGGTTTTCCGAGTTGCATCAACGGATTGAATGCTTTAAAAGAGGTTCTAAAAGAAAGGCAAGAACACGGAATTAAAGACAACATCGGCAAAACTGCAACTGACACAACTCAACCCGACAGACTGAAATTAGGCGAACAGGAATTATCAAAGCTGGATAGTTTGCAAGTGGAAAGACTAAGGAACGCTTACAATGACTTTTCGCCTGAGTTAGTAAAACTGACACTTGAATTTGGTTATGCTGACATTTTTTCAAGGGACAACTTGGATGTAAAACACAGACAAATAGCAACCATTGCGGCTTTGACGGCTTTGGGCAATGCACAGCCGCAACTCAAATTTCATATCAATGCAGGACTGAACATTGGTTTGACAGTTGAGAACATAAGAGAAATTATGTTGCTGATGACTGTTTACGCAGGTTTTCCGTCAGCAATTAACGGGACGAATATCTTGAAAGAAGTGGTAAATGC
>BNXT01000249.1 GCA_025999775.1 Bacteroidia bacterium
TACTATCAAACCTTGATTTCTACTTCTACGCCGCTTGGTAATTCTAATTTCATCAGAGCTTCCACCGTTTTAGGGCTTTTGCTGTGAATGTCAATCAAGCGTTTGTACGTTGACAGTTCAAACTGCTCGCGTGATTTTTTGTTCACAAAGGTCGAACGATTCACGGTAAAGATTTTTCTATCAACCGGCAATGGCAGCGGTCCACTGATCATTGATCCTGTTGCTTTAACCGTCTTCACGATCTTTTCGGCTGATTTATCAACCAAATTGTAATCGTAAGATTTAAGTTTGATTCGTATTTTTTGGCTCATTTACGTTGAGTTTTTTATTTTTTACAAGTTTAAGGGGGCGCAAAGTTATGATTTTTTTCTGAGAAAATCAAGTTTTTTGCCAATTATTTTTCATTTATCCTATTTATTTGCATTTTTTATAACTTCTTCGGACACCACTTTTGGCGCTTCGGCATGATAAGCGTACTCCATTGTAGAACTTGCACGACCGGAAGTGATGGTACGCAAAGAGGTTACATAGCCGAACATTTCAGCCAATGGAACCTTTGCTTTAACTGACTGTCCGCCAAATTTAGCGTCCACACCTTCGAGGATACCGCGACGGCGGTTCAAGTCGCCTGTTACATCACCCACATTCGCATCTGGCGTTTCTACTTCAATACTCATAATCGGTTCTAACAAAACCGGTTTTGCCTTACGAGCAGCCTCTTTAAACCCTATTTTAGCGCATAACTCAAATGACAAGGCATCGGAGTCCACTGCATGGAAACTACCATCAATAACACGTATCTTAAAGCTTTCCAAGGGGTAACCAGCCAGTACGCCATTCGTCAAGCACGCCTTGAATCCTTTTTCAATAGCCGGAATAAATTCCTTCGGAATATTACCACCCTTCACTTCATTGACAAACTGCAAGCCTTTTATGCCTTCGTCGGCAGGAGACAACTCAAACACAATATCGGCAAACTTACCACGACCACCGGTTTGTTTCTTATAGACTTCACGATGTTGAACAGGTACCGTAAGCATTTCTTTGTACGCCACTTGCGGACGTCCTTGGTTACATTCCACTTTAAACTCGCGTTTCATACGGTCAAGCAACACATCCAAATGCAACTCACCCATACCGCTGATGATGGTTTGACCGCTGTTTTCATCCGTTTTTACGGTGAACGTCGGGTCTTCTTCCGCCAATTTGATCAGCGCATTCGTCATCTTTTCGACGTCGGCTTGTGTCAACGGTTCAACAGAAATTGAAATCACAGGGTCAGGGAACGTCATTGATTCCAATATAATAGGATGATTTTCTTCACACAAGGTGTTGCCCGTTCTGATCTCTTTGAACCCTACAGCAGCGCCGATATCACCCGCTTCAATGCGGTCAATCGGGTTCTGTTTATTGGAGTGCATTTGCATGATACGGGATATACGTTCTTTTTTGCCTGTTGAGGCATTGAGCACGTAAGAGCCGGCATCCAAAGCGCCTGAATATACACGGAAAAATGCGATACGTCCCACAAAGGGGTCAGTCGCAATTTTAAATGCCAAAGCGGCAAAGGGTTCTTTTGCATCCGGTTTACGCAGTTCTGTGCCATCGGTTTTCGGATTGATACCGGAAACGGCTTCTACATCTAATGGATTAGGGAGATAGCGAATAATACCATCCAAAAGGCGTTGTACACCTTTGTTTTTAAATGCCGAGCCGCACATTACAGGGGTAATACGCATGTCCACCGTAGCCCTACGCACCATGGCGATGACCTCGTCTTCTGTAATAGAATCTGGGCTTTCAAAGAATTTCTCCATCAATTCGTCGCTTTCCTCGGCAGCGCCTTCAAAAAGTTTGGCACGGTATTCTTGAACCACATCTTTCAAATCGTCAGGAATAGGGATTTCCGTCATCTGTACACCCTTTTCATCTAACCAAACAAAGGCTTTGTTGGAGATTAGGTCAACCACCCCTTGAAACGACTCTTCTTGTCCTATTGGGATTTGTAACGGAATAGGGTTAGCGCCCAATTTTTCCCTAATCTGTTGTACCACGTTAAAGAAGTCGGCGCCAGTACGATCCATTTTATTTACAAAAGCGATACGCGGCACATTATATTTGTTAGCTTGTCTCCATACGGTTTCAGACTGTGGTTGTACGCCACCCACAGCACAAAACAGCGCCACAGCGCCGTCCAATACACGCAACGAACGTTCCACTTCAACTGTAAAGTCCACGTGTCCCGGGGTATCTATCAAATTGATCTTGTACTCGTTGTCATTGTACGCCCAAAATACGGTCGTAGCCGCAGATGTGATGGTGATACCACGTTCTTGTTCTTGTACCATCCAATCCATGGTTGCAGCGCCGTCATGCACTTCGCCGATCTTGTGACTTTTACCGGTATAAAACAAAATACGCTCCGACACAGTAGTTTTCCCTGCATCAATATGCGCCATGATACCGATATTTCT
>BNXT01000250.1 GCA_025999775.1 Bacteroidia bacterium
CAACTATTTGAAGATGTGGCGTATTTTGAGCCGTTTTATTTGAAGGATTTTATTGCCGGTACGCCCCGCGTGAAAGGGTTGTACGCTGATATAAAAGACTAATTCATTCGATATATCTTATCCACATTGGGAACCCGCTTGATTCGTTGAATCAAGGTATTGAGATGCCGCACATCTTGTATGTAAAGCATGATAGTACCCTCAAAAACGCCATCGGTAGCGCCGAGATCGATGGACTTCATGTTAATATCCAAACCTTGAGAAATAATGGTGGTAATATCATTCCATATCCCTTTACGGTCGCTTCCTGAAACTTTTATACCAACCAAAAAGGATACTTTTTCATCTTCTTTCCACTTGGTTTTAATGATTTGATTGCCGTAAACAGACATCAGTTCTATAGCTGTTGGGCAGTTGATACGGTGTATCTGAATAAGACCGGAGGGTAATAAGATACCTATCACGTCATCGCCGGGAAGCGGGTTACAACACGAAGCGAGGTCGTAGTTTAGCTTTTTTTGATATTTGTCAAGCATCAATGTTTCCGGCATATCCTTGATCTGCTGTTGTATCATTTCTTTGAGTGTTGAGGACGATAGCTCTTTATGACCTAATCCTAATAGTGAGCGGAGCCACGAATAAGAGGCATTTTTCTTGTTGAAAACATCCTGTATGGTAGTAAGCGTGATTTTTTCCGTAGCAATGGCATAGTATAGGTCAATCTCTGATTTGTAATCGGTCTTTTCAAAGAGTATCGTTATTGCTGATGAAATAGGGATATTGAGTTTGGTTAAGACGTCGCTTAACATTTTTTTACCGAGTTCAAAGACGTTCTTTTTTTCTTCGGTAAGTTTTAAGTGGATGTAATTTTTAGCGCGAGCAGTAACCACCATATCAAGCCATTCTTCGGTTGGCTTTTGTCGTTTTGAGGTGATTATTTCTATTTGATTGCCGCTTTCTAATACGTAGTTTAACGGTACAAGTTTATGATTGACCTTACCGCCAATGGCTGTGTTACCCAGTTCGGTATGAATATTGTAGGCAAAATCTAAAACGGTAGAGCCGCTGGGTAATGTGCGTAGCTCGCCTTTAGGCGTATAAACAATGATCTCTTCGTTGAAGAGATTCAACTTGAAATCGTTAATGAAATCTAATGGATTTTTGTCGCTGGAAAATAAATCTTGCAGTTTGTTTAGCCAAGCATCCAAGCCATTTTCGTGTGGCGAACTAAAATTGCTGTGCTGTTTATATTTCCAATGTGCAGCGTAGCCACGTTCGGCAATTTCATCCATACGTTTGGAGCGGCAAGCCGATCCTGTTTTAATCAGACCGGTATTCAAAGCTACCGCCAAATCCGCAATCGTTACATCTTCGGTTTCACCTGAGCGGTGACTCATAATCGCCGTATAACTATGACGATATGCCATGTTCACTGCTTCAATAGTTTCTGTGAGCGTACCTATTTGGTTTACTTTGATCAAAATGGAGTTTGCAACCCCTTTTTCGATACCCATTGCCAATCGTTTAACGTTAGTTACAAATAAGTCATCACCAACCAAATTACAGGTCTTACCTATTCTATCGGTGATTAATTTCCAACCATCCCAATCGTCTTCAGCCATACCGTCTTCAAGCGATATGATGGGGTAACGTTTGTGCCAATCTGCCCAAAAATCAACCATCTGAGCGGCAGTTAATTTGTCTCCGGTTGATTTCTTGAGATGATATACCTTTTCGTCTTCCAAGTAAAATTCGGAAGAAGCGGGGTCCAAGCCGATACATACATCCTCACCGGGTTTGTAACCTGCTTTTTCAATCGCCTCAATGATAACTTTCAGGGCTTCTTCGTTGGATTTCAGGTTTGGAGCGAAACCGCCTTCATCACCTACAGCCGTGCTCAAACCTTGTTTGTGCAGCACGTTTTTCAAAGTATGAAACACCTCTGTACCCATACGGAATGCTTCGGAAAAAGTCTTAGCGCCTACCGGCATAATCATAAATTCTTGGAAATCCACGCTATTATCCGCGTGCGAGCCGCCATTGATGATATTCATCATCGGGATAGGCAAAGTTGTGGCATTGGTACCACCAACATAGCGATAAAGGCTTTGATTTGTGAACTGCGCTGCTGCGTGTGCACATGCCAATGATGCGCCGAGTATAGCGTTAGCGCCCAAGCGACCTTTGTTTGGCGTACCATCCAACTCAATCATCACACGGTCAATCTCCGTTTGTTCGGTAACATCCAAGTCTATCAAGGCGTTGCATATCTCGGTATTGACATTTTCAACCGCTTTTAAAACGCCCTTACCTTGGTACTTCGTTTTATCGCCATCACGAAGCTCAACCGCTTCATGAACACCCGTCGAAGCGCCTGAAGGCACAGCTGCACGACCTGTAAAACCACTTTCGGTAACGACTTCTACCTCGACCGTAGGATTGCCGCGAGAATCTAATATCTGGCGGGCAA
>BNXT01000251.1 GCA_025999775.1 Bacteroidia bacterium
CAGCCAACACGGCGAGCAGCACAGGCATTACGCTCACGTTCAGCGAGAGTGTAACCGGACTGTCAGCGGACGATATTACCCTTACGAATGGCACGGGCGCAGCCGTCAAAGGAATGCTCACCGGCTCCGGCGCCACCTACACGCTCAACCTCACGAGCGTAACAACGGCGGGCGATGTAAAGGTCGGCGTTTCGGATTTCGGCAACTTTGTGGTCGAAAACGGCAACCGCACCGTGAGCCTCTTCAGGGACGTGACCCCGCCCACCGTAACGGGCGTGTCGCCCACAGGCACGGGTATTCCGCTGCCAACAACGCTGTCGGTAACGTTCAACGAGGAGATGAACACGACACCGGGCACGGTTACGCTTACTCCCAATGCAGGGCTAACTTTAACTTTTGTCAACTGGTCAAACGGCAATACAACCGCCAACTACACCTTGTCGGGGCTTGATTACAACACCACCTACACCTACGCTATCAGCGACTTTAAGGATAAGGCGGGTAACGTAATGCAGACGGTAACGAGCGGGCTTACCTTTACCACCGACAAAGCCCCTGTTACCAACACATCCGGCTCGGCAACGCTTACCTACGGCGGCGCCACCATTGACCTGAGCACCCTCGCCACCCTGTTCACCGTTGGCAGCGGTGCCGGTGAGCGGACGTACACCCTCGAAGCGAGCGGCACAGGCGTGGGCAGCATCAACGCCACGGATAAAAAGACGCTCACGGTAACAAGAGCCGGCACTTTCACCATCGGGCTTGAGACGGCAGCAACAAACACCCACGCGGCAAGCACAGCGAAAGTAACCGCCACGCTCACGGTGAGCAAAGCCAACCAAACAACCTTTGCCTTTGCAACAACTGACCCCAGCGCAACCTACGCGGCGGGCTTCACTTACTCGCAAACGCCCACCGGCGACATCGGTGCGGGCGCCATCACGTATGCGAAAATCAGCGGTAGCGCGACGGCAAGCCTTAACACCTCCAGCGGACTAATATCTAATGTTACCGTTGCAGGAACTTTCGAAGTAAGGGCAACCAAAGCGGCGAACGACCTCTACAATCAGGCAACGGCAGACTATACGCTCACGGTGAACAAAGCCGCCGTTACCAACACAGGCGGCGCGGCGGCAGTTTATGTTCCTGTTACCGGAACAAATATTGACCTGAACGCCCTGAGCAGCCTGTTCACCGTTGGCAGCGGCGCCGGTGCGCGGACATACAGCATTGAGAGCGGCGGTACGGGTACAGGTACAATCAACGGCGACAATAAGACCCTCAATGTTACCGCCGCCGGGACGTTCAACATCAGGCTTGCTACGGCAGCAACAAACACCCACGCGGCAAGCACAGCAACCGCCACGCTCACGACGCTTGCCCCCGCCGCCATCAGCGGCGTAACCTCGCCTGTGGTGGGCGAGACGCCATCGACAACTATCAGCAGCGGCACAGGATTTACCGCTGCGCTGACGTGGAACCCTAACCCTACTGTTTTTGGCGGTAATACAGTCTATACGGCAACCATTACGCTGACGGCAACCATCGGCTACGAGTTTGCCGCAAGCCTCAACTCGCCCACCGCCATCAGCGGGTTTACCGTCAATGGCATCGCACCGACGGCATTCGTGAGCCGCACCGCTACCGCGTTGCAGTTTCGCGTAGCCTTCCCCGAAACGAGCGGTCCCTTTGTCGTTGTTGCTACAAGCGGTACCTACGACTATACAGGCAAACTGCTTACGCTGGACAACGGCACGTATGACATCAGCCTGCGCGCGGGCATTACGCAGACGGACAACCGCATCATCGTGGACAACAAGACAGCAACCATCACGCTCAGCGACGTGACCATAGCAGGGCTTGGCAACAACCAAGACCCGCTGGCGCTGACTAACGGCGCGGACGTAACGCTGAAACTTGCCGCCGGCGCCACCAACACGCTGACGGGGGGAACTAACGGCGCCGGAATATATGTGGCAAGCGGAGCGACGCTGACGATTGAGGGTCCGGGAATACTGAACGCGACGGGCACCGGCAACGGTGCCGGAATCGGCGGTAGCGGCGGTACCGGCGGCGACGCCGCCGGCTCCGTCACCCGCGCAGCCGGTAATATCACCATCACCGGCGGTACGATTACGGCAATCGGGGGCAGCACATCCCTTTAATCGGCGATTTGACCATAGCGGCATTGGTTGCGGGCGACTGGGAATTGACACCTTCAAGTTACGGAGCGAACATAAACGCGGGCACAGACGCGGGCAGTGTTACGATATACGCGACGTCAGGCGGCAACTATTCGGGGCAGGCGACCCAGAATTTTACGATTACGCAGAAAGGTATCACGGTAAGCATCACCGCCAACGAAAAGGTGTATGACGGCACAACCACCGCCACGCTCAACGACACCACTCTCACAGGAAAAGTCGCTACCGATGACCTCTATCTCACAAGCGGCAGCATCACCTTT
>BNXT01000252.1 GCA_025999775.1 Bacteroidia bacterium
TTGAGCCCATGGCATCATCGGCATCCGAATTAAAGCGTACATAGTATTCGTTTGGTTTCCATTTTGCATATATCACCGTATCCTGAGTAACCTGGGTTGGGCTTGCTTCGCCGGCAAACTGCCATGGGTCATCCGGGTTCAAGGTTCTGAACCATCCAAGGAAGGTATAACCAAACTTGATAGGGATTTGTGCAGGAATTAAGTTTGCAGGATTTGTTACCTCAGTTGCAGGCGGTCTCATGACTACAATATTATTGACGCCATATCCGCCGTCCAAGTTGAACTCAACAGTATGAGCGCCTTGTATCCAGTATGCTCTCAGTTCATACGGTGGGAAGGTGCTACTAGCGGAGTCATGCGTTGCGCCACTAACCGAGTAAGCGACACTGTCGGTATTACCATTGAAGTAGTGGAACCAACCGCCGAAGCCGTAGCCTGGGCGTCTTGGAACCGGTAATTGTCCGACCAATTGTTCAAATACCAGGGTTGTATCAAAGCTACCTGTCGGAGTTCCGTCAGTCGTTGTTCTTCCGTCAGTCCAGTTACCACCGTATGGATTCAATCTTACAGGGTAAGAGTTAGGTTTCCAAATAGCGTATATGGTAATCACATCTTTAGCTTGAACGACGGTATCGGGTAAGAAGCGAGCTTCTGTAATGGTAGCGCCATTCGGGATAGTATCGGTATTGGTACCATCGTCGTACATATTCCAACCGAGGAAGGAATACCCTGTTCTGTTACCCGGTAGCAATGTCAGGGCTTGCGGTGCGCTAAAGTAGAATGTTTGATCTAGCATACTTGCGCCGCCCCAGCCACTCAGGTCGAAATGGACGTAGAAAGGATTAGGTTCCCAGACGGCGAACAGCTGTATGGTATCGCCGTCATTCAGGGTCAAATCTAGAACCAAAGCCCCTTCTGCGTATTTAGCGGTGCCATTGAGAGCGCTTACGGAGGTTTCCGCCCAACCTATAAAGGTGAAGCCCGGACGCTTATTCGTATTGGGGTTCAAGGTTTTTGGGATGCCATAAGTATGCGTTGATGACAATGTTGTATCGTTTACGCCTGTAACGCCATCATAGCCACGTCGGTAAACGACAGTGTAGGTTATCGGCGCCCACTGAGCGAATAGAGTAGCTGTCGGTGCGGGTATATCCCAGAGCACATCGTCGAGATTTATGGGGTCGCGTGCCGGCATTGCGTTTTCATCATAGTATTGCTTACCCACACTTAGTGGAAGGGTATCGTTTTTAGGCACGTCGAAATAGCCTAAGAATTTATAGCCTGGTCTTACTTGGTCGGCTACAATAGCATCCACTACTGCGGCGTCAAACAGTTCCACAATAGGACCTTGAGTGGTACCCACTCTACCGCCGCCGGATTCATTCAGTGTTATGTCGGTAGTGTTTCTGTTCCACTGTGCGAAAGCTTCAGCTGTTGTTCCAAGCGTATTCCAAATGGTTGTTGGAGTATATTGAGCGCCGCCGAGTCTTCTGTCGAACCATCCTGTAAAGGTATAACCTGTCATTGTAGCAGTCGGGAGGTTGCCTATGGGTTCTTGATAGGTTACATCTTGCGTTGCCCAAGATATGTTTAGCGAAGTGTCTGTCGTACTGCCAAACGGAGGATTGCCATCAAAGGTAATGGTAGTTTTTCCGGGTTCCCAAACGGCATACAATCTCTTGCTACCGCCTGTACTACTCGCCAAGTTAATTACCTTATCGCCATCTTTATAGACGACGTATGGGTTTGTTCCGGTTTGATAATCGACCACATCCCAGCCTTTGAAAGCGTGTCCCGGGTTAACGTAAGTACATAAAGACAAGGTTGCGGAGTCATCATACGTCATTGTTTGCCGCGCCATAGAAGAGTTAACATACATAAACTCTACATAATACGTGATAGGAGTCCATTTTGCATAGACGGTATCATTATGACTACCAATAGTAACTCCTGTAGTATTTCTGTCAGTAAGCGCTGCGTCGTTGTACCAACCTTCAATGGTGTAGCCCGTTTTTTTCGGTACTAGTGGCGATCCGATTGGTGTCAATGGAGGTAAACTGACGGTTGCACCACTTGAGGCTACGACGAAGTTAGAGGCGGAATCAATATAACCGCCATTCAAATTGAACAGCACGGTGTACATGCCGGGTTGCCATTTTGCATGCAGGACGGTATCCGAGATATCAATATCCCAAGGATTACCGGAACGAAATTCGATAGCGTCTTCATCGCCGCTAGTTGTGTCCGTCCACCATCCCATGAAGCCAATACCCTCTTGCAGGAACGGCATAGGCAACCTGTCTCCCACTAAAGAGTCGTAAGCCAGAGATACTACAGTACCTTCTACTAACGGGTCAATTATTTCGGAGTAGGTACCCGATCCTGGGGAATCCTCGTTCATAAAGCCTGTTCTCAGGGTTACATTCGTGTGTTTAGGTTTCCATATTGCATATATC
>BNXT01000253.1 GCA_025999775.1 Bacteroidia bacterium
TGAACGACTCATTTCTTTTGTGTTTAAATTCTACTATTTTTTACGTTTTTCAATGATGAATTTGTTGCTCGGGTTTTTCATACGGCGTGTTTTGTAACCTTTCGCCGGGATGCCCTTACGTGAGCGTGGGTGTCCACCGGTTGCGCGACCTTCACCACCACCCATCGGGTGATCCACAGGGTTCATCACAACACCACGAGTACGAGGGCGTACACCAAGCCAACGGGAGCGTCCGGCTTTACCGGAAATCTCCAAGCTATGGTCGCCATTGGATGTTACACCGATAACCGCTTTACAAGATTGCAGCATCTTGCGGGTTTCACCGGAAGGCAACTTGATAATCGCATATTTATCTTCACGCGACATCAATTGTGCATTAGTACCGGCGCTACGAGCCATCTTACCTCCTTGACCGGGGCGCAATTCAATATTATGAATGACCGTTCCAAGAGGAATATCGCTCATGAACAACGCATTACCAACGTCGGGTGTAGCCTTTTTGCCACTCATCACTTTCTGACCTACTTTCAAACTGTTAGGGGCAATAATGTAACGTTTTTCCCCGTCAGCATAGACGAGCAAAGCGATACGAGCCGTACGGTTCGGGTCATACTCTATTGAGGATACAACTGCAGGAATATCATCTTTATCGCGTTTGAAATCAATGATACGATAGCGTTGTTTATGACCGCCGCCAATATAGCGCATAGTCATCTTACCTGTGTTGTTCCTACCTCCGGTTTTTCTAGCCGGCGCTAATAAACTCTTCTCCGGCGCTGATGTCGTAACATCGTCAAAGGCATCCGCTAATTTTGCGCGTTGACCCGGAGTCGTTGGTTTGAATTTCTTTAAAGCCATTCTCTTATATATTGCTATAAAAATCTATACTCTCACCTTTCGCCAAAGTGATGATCGCTTTCTTGAAAGCATTAGTACGACCGGAAATAAAGCCCGCTTTTGTATAACGAGACTTTACTTTACCTGCGTAACTGATTGTGTTTACATCCGTTACTTTAACGTTGTAAAAACTCTCTACTGCTTTCTTGATCTCTATTTTGTTTGCCGTCTTGTTCACCAAAAACCCAACTCTATTGAGTTTATCTGTCTGTGCAGTCATTTTCTCGGTTACTAACGGTTTAATCAAGATATCCATGGTTGTTTCTTTTTTGGTGAATCACTTAATTTTCTGTATAAAACGCGTTCAACTCTGCCACAGCGTCTTCAACGAAGAGCAGTTGGTTTGCATTCATAATGTCATACGTGTTCAAATCTCTAACGTTCACAACCTTCACTTGGGGCAAATTGCGCGATGACAAGGATACCAAATAATCAGGATTATTGAGTATCAACAAGGTTTTCTTATCAAAGATATTGAGATTATTCAACAACGACACTATCGTTTTTGTTTTCGGAGTTTCAATCTTCAACGGTTCAACGACCATCAAGCCTTCTTTTTGGGCTTTGTAAGTCAAGGCTGACACACGAGCCAAACGTTTTAGTTTCTTGTTCAATTTGAACCGGTAGTCACGAGGTTGAGGTCCAAATACGCGTCCACCGCCACGCAATAGAGGCGAATTGATATCTCCGATACGAGCGCCACCGCCACCTTTTTGCTTATGCAATTTGCGTGTACTACCCGATACTTCGGAACGTTCTTTCGATTTGCTCGTGCCCTGCCGTTGGTTTGCTAAATACTGTTTAACATCCAACCATACTGCGTGATCATTAGGCTCAATACCTACAATAGCGTCACTCAAAGTAACCGTCTTAGCAGTTGCTTCGCCTTCTGTGTTATATACTTTTAATTCCATCTCTCTAATTTTAGATAAGAACTTTTAGGACCGGGAACCGAACCTTTCACAAGGATCAGATGTTCTTCCGGAATGATTTTAACAATTTGTAAGTTTATCATCTTGCAATGAGTGTTGCCTGTTTGACCTGCCATACGCAAACCCTTAAACACGCGTGAAGGATACGATGAGGCGCCTACAGAACCTGGTGCTCTCAAACGGTTGTGTTGTCCGTGTGTTTTCTGACCGACACCACCAAAGCCGTGACGTTTTACAACACCTTGAAACCCTTTACCCTTTGTATAACCTGCAACATCAATAAATTCGCCTTCTACAAAAACATCTACAGTCAGCGTTTCGCCAAAAGTCTTACGGTGCCCTTCTTCAAAACGAGAAAACTCCATGGATATTTTCTTTGGAGTTGTATTCGCCTTTTGGAAGTGCCCTTGCAATGCTTTGGTAGTATGTTTCTCTTTCTTTTCATCAAAAGAAAGCTGGATAGCTTCGTAGCCATCTATTTCTTTTGTTTTCACTTGTGTAACAACACAAGGACCAGCCTGGATCACAGTGCACGGCACATTCTTGCCGGAGGCATCCCAGATACTAGTCATTCCGATTTTCTTTCCAATTAATCCGGACATTTCTTCTTTACTTTGTATATATA
>BNXT01000254.1 GCA_025999775.1 Bacteroidia bacterium
GAAACATATAAATTCAATCACAGTAAATATATCGACTCGAAGAATTTTATTTTGGGCGATATAACTTTGCCTGAAATAAAACAGCAAATCATTGATACTGCTACAAATAAAAAAATTGGAGTTGTTGTAGGCGGTCCGCCTTGTCAAGGATTTTCTACTGCCGGTTGGCGCGACCCCAAAGATAAACGAAATCAACTATTCAAAGAATTTGTTGAAATTGTCAAAATAATTCAGCCCGAGTTTTTTGTAATGGAAAATGTTTTAGGCATTCTTACGATGAGGAACGGAGCAGCAATAAAAGAAATTATCGAATCATTCAGCGAAATCGGTTACAATGTAAATCCGCCAATCCGTCTAAATGCAGAGAATTTTGGTGTTCCACAAAAACGCAGGCGTGTTGTGATTATAGGCTCTTTGAAAGACTGTAAAATAGAGCAACCAAAGCAACTGTTTTCTGATGAAAAAATAAATTTGCCAAATTACATAACTGTAAAACAGGCAATCGGAAGTTTGCCACCAATACAGGCTGGCGATGATGTTGTAATAAAAGATGTTGATGTTCCTTCAAATACACCTTACGACAAATTGATGAAAGAAGAAATCAGTTTTGACGAGTTTTACAAGCAATGCAAAACGTTGTAAATTACCATTTTTCAA
This sequence comes from Bacteroidia bacterium, assembly GCA_025999775.1. GTDB lineage: Bacteria > Bacteroidota > Bacteroidia > Bacteroidales > P3 > BNXT01. The sequence continues at coordinate 658 of BNXT01000254.1, forward strand.
CGGCTACTTCTGCAAGTTTTTCAAAAGTCGCTTTCAACTGATTTAATGCTGTTTCTTTGCCGTCTTTTGCAAGATGCTGTAATACAATGCTTATGCTGCTGTCAATTTCTGTATTGTCCCAAACGTACTGTTTTCGATTGTCTTTTTCCTTGTAGTTTTCCAAACTCTCAAAGGCAATCCGAACATACCTATCAACATTGTTTTGCTGATTTTTACCTGTCAAATTCTTTGTGATAACTTCCTTATATTCGCCTGTTTTCGGATTAAATCCTTTGAATTTGTAATCATAAAACGAGTATTGCGGATTGAGTAATTCTGTAAGAAACTCATTATAACCATTTTCGCTGATAATGGAAAATACAAGCAAAATTTGATGCAGGTTATTGCGCATTATTGCACTTAACTTAACCGCTTCGTTATCATTTGTTACACTATTTTTGAGTTTATCCCACAGATATTTTGAGTGCCAAGAAATTACCTGTTCGCCGTTTACCTCGTCTGCGAGCAATGTTTGTATATCGCTATAACTCATTCGATTGTTCTTTGCCGAATTTTCGCTTTTAGTCATTGGTTGGAACTTTGCTCTGTGGCAAAAACCTAATGAAATGGGACCGATATGGTCAGCACTTAAACCGTGTTTAGCAAATTCAGCCATTAACCTGTCTGCCATTTTCCAATCGCCGTCAGCCCAATTTTCATAAACCCGCCTATCCTGTGAATATCGTTGCAGGTTGTCTTTGTGCCGTCCTTTGTCCGAAATTCCGCGACAGCAATTTCCGTCAGAGTGAAAGCCGTCGAAACGGTCAGGCGAGTTGCTCATAACGCCGGGCGAAAGCCGAGTTTGGCAATTTTTGAAGATATAATCGCCCAAATCTGATTTTGATGCTGTGCAACTTTCAATTTTGAAAGCGGCTTTGATGTTTTCTATTCTCGCAGGCGTAGTTCCGTATTTTTCTACAATTTCAAAAATAGTATGCGAGAATGGCTGAATATTTGTGTTAAGTTCTCTATTCAGAACTTTCAAAGTGTCTTTGTTTGGATAAACATATTCTATCGAAAGTACTTTGCCGCAAATTTGACAAATATGTTTCTTTGTCGGGTGCAGTACAACTGCAATTTTTGCGTAGCAACCTGCCTCAATAGGAATATTTGCTTTTTTACATTGCGTGTCCCACCATTGACGGCGTTGTTTTCCTTTATCCGATTTGCCTGTAACAACCCATTTAACACGACCGTCATTTCCTCTATCGAAGGGCAACCCTTTGTAGTTTGGGTGTGCAACAATCATTTCAGTATAATTGACAAAAATTTCGTGCCAAGTTCTGTCCAAATTTTCTTCTATATTTCCCATTCTCAAAATATATTTGTTAAACCAATCTTTTATTTTGCAAAACCAAATTTTCATTTTTCGAGTAAATCTTTAATTTCTACTTCCAACGCTTTCGCAATTTTTTCCATATTACGAAGCGTAATATTCTTTTCCGCACGCTCAATCATACCGATATAGGTACGATGAACGCCCGCTAATTCCGCAAGTTTCTCTTGTGAAACTTTCCGTTCTTTCCTGTATTTTTGGACGTTTCCGCCAAAAATTTCCAATATCTTTTTGCTACTCATAGTATGGAATATTTTAGTGTGCAAAATTACAAGAATACGGCAAATTGTACAACATACTATAATTAGCATATTTCGTATTGAAATGTCATTTTGTCATATTTATGCCACTGAAAGCGTTTTGATTAGCAATAAATAGCCAATTTGTCGCTTAATTCCAAATGGAA
>BNXT01000255.1 GCA_025999775.1 Bacteroidia bacterium
ATCAAGATAAGTAGCTGTCGTTATGCGTAAAGTATCATCACGTTGTCCGGATAATTGTTCATCATGCCAAGGTTTGCCGGGTAAATTTCGTGGGTCTGGACAATCCCAAAAATATTGAACAACCTTCTTCGCCGTGGAATCTACAATCGCAACAAAGGTTATTTCATCGTCCATACAGGCGTAATACGAACTGTCCGCCGTACGCGCAAGGTCAATATCTTTCACTATAAATGGAATATACGGTACTGTATCGGAAAATATGCGTGTCGAAGGAATCGTTATCGTATCAAAGTTCGGACAACGCGCATGCTTAATATTAGTGAAATTAAATTGTGCAAAAGGCTCCAAAAAGTCCACTACTACCGAATCAGTATTATAGCCCGAACTTGGCGTTACCACCACTTTCGGATCCGAGCCGGTGGATGTGAAATCCCATGAAGTATGATTGTCGGACGGTATAAACCGATATACTGCTTGGCTATCTCTACAAGGTAATGTATCTCCAATTATTTGGAATGTCGGACGGTGTATTATTTTCGCCGATTTTACTTGGGGATCACTCCATACCGGACGACTACAACCACTATCAATAGCATACACGGAAATGACAATACTGTCAATCAGATTAATATCGTAATCGTAAGTAGGCGACAGTGTTATAGTATCCTTCAATTGCGTGGCTATTGTATCATTAAATACTGTCAATCGCCATACATAACAACTGATTGTTGATTTCGGGTCTGGAGACACCTTAAACTGCATTGTTGTTTCATCACAAATGAGGCCATCTTCTTCCGGCGTTGTATTTGTAACCACGAAAAGCCCATCAAGTTTTGGTGTCGGATATACTTTTATCGTATCGTGTATAAGGTCGTCCCAAAAATACGTAGGTGTTGAAGTGTATTTACAAACAAGCCCTTTTGGGTCTGTCTTGGTTGCCACACTCACCCAAGTAGCATAGCGTCCTATCACCATTCGCACCGCATTACGATGCCATACGGATGAATCACCGACCATCCTAAACCTTGATGAATCCTCTACCGCCCATTGGTAAGCAGGTGCAGTATTATATACCGTCAACGCTATCGTATCACCCGGACAGTATTCCTCTTGTATGGGGTGCAAAGCAATATCCCCAATGACATGAACCGGCACTGTATCAACAAACAGTAAGTTCACAATCAAGGTATCACCCGGCGTCACGCAACCTGCACGTGTCGCTACTACACCCATTTTGGTAAATTTTGATGTTACCGATGTTAGGTCTTCTTTTATTTGAAGGGTACTATCGTTACTTGAGGTTATGAGTGGCACATCACCGGATATAAAAAACCACTCGTAAGTAACGTTAAAACTATCTAACGGATTGGCGCGTACGCTAATATTGTAATCGCTACGCAAACACAATGTATCCGTTATTTCTTTTGTAGTTCCAAATACGGCGCTGCTCTGTAGAGCAAAATTGAGCGGAACGACTACCGACGGACGACGTAAAGCCTCCGTAATCGTTACCGTGTCCGAATTAGGACCTACTCCACATCCGTTCATTGGCGTTACCCATACGCTACCAACATGTCCGATAAAATGGCTTGTTGGAATTAGCTGAATGGTATCGGCAACAGGTGTCCATGAATAGTGCCATATATAACGATCTGCGGAATCTACGGGCTTTACGCTAAATGTTGTTATTGGATCACCCTCACAAACAACATCTGAAAACTTTCTTATCGAAGTTTTGTCTAGAATTTTTGTCGCTGATTTGAGTGTATATTGGTATGTTCTTTCTGTACGACATTGATTTCTAACAGTCAGATTAATTTGAAGCTCATGTCCAAATCCTGGCGGTACATAGAGCGTCAGCGTATCAGGCAAAGACGTTGTATCATGAAAATACCAACCGTCGGCTATCCGCCTATCCGGATATATATGTTGACTATAATCTTCAAGTACACCGGTACTGTAATTCCTATTTCTCCATTTCCATATCAGGGTATCATAACGCGGATTAGGTCGAAGGAATAGCGCTATTACACTTCCTGCACATGGATACAACGCAAACTCACGATCAAATTGCTCAGCATCTAATATTGGCGATGGGAGCGGAATAGTATCTATCGTTACAAAAGCAGAGTCTCTCTCATTTGGATTGAACGAACATTGTGATTTAGCTTGCAACAAAATCATTTCGGAGGTCTTATTGGCTTGGAGCAAATTGTTAAATGTTACCGTCAATGTATCTTTCAAGATACCGGTGGTTACGCTCGTAGCCTCCCAAGGAGCAGGTAGCGTCCACAAAAATTCCGTCGCCTTATTATTTTTTTCGTTTGCAATAAATTGGACTGTTGTATTCTGACAAACAATAGTATCTTGAATATTCATGCTTACAAGCAGCGGCGGGGTCTTGTGCGAAGAAATCAGGTCAGAAGCAATAGTAT
>BNXT01000256.1 GCA_025999775.1 Bacteroidia bacterium
GAGTAAAATGAATAAAAAATAGTTTAATAAATAAAACGTTGCTATGGAACCTATTGTTTTGGCTTACATTGGTATTGGACTTATGGTTGCTCTTACGGGCATTGGAAGCGCTATTGGCTTAGCTGCTTGCGGTTGTGCCACAGTTGGCGCTATAAAAAAGAATCCAGCCGGGTTTGGTAATTGTATGATCTTATCAGCTTTACCGAGTACTCAAGGCATTTATGGGTTTATTGGGTTTTACTTGATGCTGCCCACTTTAACAACAGATATGTTAGGATGGTTGCCTGCGGCAGCTGTATTTGGCACCGGTCTGGCTTTAGGGTTGGTAGGTATCATGTCTGCAATACAACAAGGGCGTGTTTGTGCCAGCGGTATTACGGCTATCGGTTCCGGTCATAACGTGTTCTCTAATACCTTGATATTAGCTGCATTTCCTGAGTTATACGCAATTATTGCCTTATTGGTCGTAATCTTAGTGAATGGAACGCTCTGATTTTGCAGACAAACTCAATCGTCCCGTATTTCAACTTATCTCGGATTTAGCCGAAGTACATCACATTGAGGTGTATGTTGTCGGTGGCTATGTGCGTGATTTACTCCTAAAACGTCCTTCAAAAGACATTGACATCATGACCGTCGGTAGCGGTATTGCTTTGGCAGAGCTGGTTGCCGAGGCGTCGGAAGATCATACTAAACTATCTGTGTTTCGTAATTTTGGCACTGCCATGCTGAATTACGGCGAGGACGAAATTGAATTTGTAGGCGCGCGTAAAGAATCTTACGATCGTAATTCACGGAAGCCAACCGTTGAAAATGGCTCGTTAGAAGACGATCAAAACCGGCGCGACTTCACGATTAACGCCATGGCGCTGTCGCTTAACAAAGCTACTTTTGGGCAGTTGATAGATCCGTTCAACGGCTTAGAGGATTTGCGCGACATGATCATCCGCACCCCTTTAGACCCGGACATCACCTTTTCCGACGATCCGCTACGTATGTTCCGAGCCATTCGGTTTTCTTCGCAACTCTATTTCGATATAGAACCTGAAACGTTTGAAGCGATCACTCGCAATCTGCACCGTGTGGACATACTCTCCAAAGAACGTATTACCGACGAATTGAATAAGATCATTGCCTCTCCAAAACCCTCGTATGGCTTCAAGTTATTGGATGCCTGCGGACTTCTAAAAATGGTATTACCCGAAATGATTGCGCTCAAAGGCATTGATAAAATAGGCGGACATGGTCATAAAGACAATTTTGAACATACGCTCGAAGTCTTGGATAATGTTGCCAAGAACTCCGATAACCTCTGGTTGCGATGGGCATCTTTGTTGCACGATATTGGCAAACCGCAAACCAAAAGCCATAATGCCAAGATTGGCTGGACATTTCATAACCACGAGTTCATTGGTGCACGGATGGTGCCTAAGATATTTGCACGTCTCAAGCTACCCATGAATGAAAAGATGCGGTATGTTCAGAAATTGGTTGGGTTGCACCTACGCCCTATTGTGCTGTCTGAGGACATTGTAACCGATTCTGCCGTGCGGCGTTTGCTCTTTGAAGCCGGTGAAGATACCGACGATCTAATGACACTCTGTCGCGCAGACATCACCTCTAAAAATCAGGAAAAAATACAACGTTTCAAAAATAATTTTCGGCTCGTAGAACACAAATTAAAAGAAATCGAAGAAAAAGACCGTATCCGAAATTTCAAACTACCGCTTTCCGGTGAAGAGATCATGACGCTGTTCAATATACCGCCCTCAAAAAAGGTGGGCATCATTCGCGAAGCCGTCAAAGAGGCTGTACTCGACGGTATCATTGCCAATGACCATGATACAGCAGTAGCCTTCGTTCTTGAAAAATTTGCAAAAAAATAATTACTCATGCAACTCAATCTTTTTGGAGAAACAAAACCTATGATTTTGACCATAGAAGGAGCTGCCCAAAAAATGGGAGTTTCTTCAGCTACGGTGCGTAATTGGGTGAAAACAGGTTATTTAAGCATCGCTTCAAATGGAAAAATATTGAGCAATTCGGTTGATGTTTTTATTTCAGAAATTGCAGGCAAAGATAAATTGAATGCTCGTGCTAACAAACTTCAAAAAGATGAACATAATCATAAGTTACTATCAAAACAGATTGAAAATGAATTAAATAAGGTGAATTTTGATGATAATTTGTGGCAAAAGTACGAAAATTCACTTTCAGAATCCTATCGCAATAAAGAGGGTATTTATTATACACCTTCCGAAGTCGTGGCAGATATGATGAAAAACATTGATAATGTTGAAGATAAAACATTTTTAGATCCATGTTGCGGTGGCGGAAATTTTATTATGCAGGCATTGGAAATGGGTTTTAAGCCCGAAAATGTTTTTGGTTTTGATACTGATTTCAACGCAGTTGAAATCACTATCAAACGAA
>BNXT01000257.1 GCA_025999775.1 Bacteroidia bacterium
TAAAACCTTGAATACCGTACTGGAAGATATGGATTTATTGCAAATTCCGGTGGTGAAATCATGGCGACTGAATGAAAAACATTACGGCATGTTGCAAGGCTTGAAACATTCGATTTTGCAGGGTTCTGTCATGAATACGGATAGAGCCGCCGCCTACTTCTACGCCGTTTATCACCATATCGTATGCGTTGGCATGTACGTCGCCGGGACTGGTTTCTAATTTATCAATATCTTCGGATTTTGGCGACGTGAATGGATGGTGTTTAGCGTAGTACCGTGCCGTGTCTTTATCCCATTCCAAAAGGGGAAAATCGACCACCCATAGAGGGGCAAACTTTTTCGGGTCGCGCAAACCAAGTCGTGATCCCATCTCTAAACGCAGTTCACACAAAGCTTTTTGCATCGGTTCCGTCTCTCCCGATAAGATGAGTAGCAAATCTCCGCTTTGTGCATCGAATTTTTGACCTATAGCACGCAATACATCTTCGGAAAAGAACTTATCAATGGAGGATTTTACGCTGCCGTCCGTATTAAATTTAATATAGGTTAACCCTGATGCGCCTACTTGAGGGCGTTTCACAAAATCCGTCAATTCGTCTAACTGCTTACGTGTATAGTCTGCACAGCCTTTAGCATTGATGCCAATAATCAATTCTGCCGTATCAAAGAACGCAGCGCCTTTGCCCTTTACCACTTCGTTAAGTTCCACAAAAGTCATATCAAAACGCGTATCCGGTTTATCGCAACCATAGAAACGCATGGCATCGGCGTAAGTCATTCGTTGTAAAGGCGGGACATCCACTTGCTTGACCACCTTGAAAAGGTGTCTTACCAAGCCTTCAAACGTTTCAAGGATATCCTCTTGTGTAACAAATGACATTTCGCAGTCGATTTGTGTAAATTCCGGTTGTCGGTCGGCACGCAGGTCTTCATCTCGAAAGCATCTAACGATTTGAAAGTAACGGTCGTAGCCGGAAACCATGAGCAATTGCTTAAACGTTTGGGGTGATTGAGGTAGAGCGTAAAACTCACCGGTATTCATGCGAGATGGCACGACGAAGTCGCGTGCGCCTTCGGGGGTGGATTTAATCAGACATGGAGTTTCAATCTCAATGAAATTCAACCGATTCAGATAATTGCGGATTTCGATAGCTAAGTGGTGTCGCAATTCAAGGTTTTGTCTCACTGGTGTACGACGCAAATCCAAGTAGCGGTATTTCATTCGTAGTTCATCGCCGCCGTCGGACTTATCTTCTATCGTAAATGGTGGGGTTTTTGAGACATTCAGCACCTCAAAATCCGACACTAATATTTCTATCTCGCCAGTGGGTATTTTGTTGTTCTTATTCGACCGTTCGACTACGTTGCCGACTATTTTCAGGACGAACTCACGTCCTAATTTGCGAGCACGTTCGCAGAGTGCGGCATCGGTGTCCATGTTAAAGGCTAACTGCGTAATGCCGTAGCGGTCACGCAAGTCAATGAAAGTCATGCCTCCTAAGTCCCGCGAGCGCTGTAACCAGCCACAAAGCGTAACCTGCTCTCTCTTATTGGAAATCCTTAATTCTCCGCAAGTTTTTGTTCGTAACACTATCTGTAGTTTTTTATTTTGCTTTTCCCTGATTAGCGACCGCTTCCATACGTCGTTTCAGTTCTTCGGGGTCGCCCAAGAAATAGTCTTTTACGAAGTTCAGGTTATCATCAAATTCAAAGACGTAGGGCATTGCGGTCGGTAAATTGAGTGACGCAATATCGGCATCGCTGATTTTTTTCAGATATTTGATAATTGCGCGGAGGCTATTACCATGTGCCGCCACAATAATCTGGTCGTGTATTTTAAGCGATGGCAAGATAGCCTCATTCCAATAAGGTAGCGCCCGTGCAACGCAGTCTTTCAAAGACTCGGTAAGCGGGATAAGGTCTTGTGGAACGTCTGCATACTTCGGGTCATTTCGGGTATTCCGAGTGTCATCTGCAGGTATAGCGTCCGGCGCTATATCGTAGCTACGTCGCCAGATTTTTACTTGTGCTTCACCGTATTTCTCTGCTGTTTCAGCTTTATTCAAGCCTTGCAACATGCCGTAATGTTTTTCATTCAGTCGCCATGATTTCACCACCGGAATTTGCAATAAATCCATATCTTCCAGTACGGTATTCAAGGTTTTAATAGCGCGTTTGAGGTACGATGTGTGTGCGTACGTAAACCGGAAGTCATTATACAGCAACTGTTTTGCTGCATCATGCGCTTCTGCGACACCGGCTGCCGTCAAATCAACGTCTGTCCAGCCTGTAAAACGATTTTCTTGATTCCATGCACTCTCGCCGTGGCGGAGTAAAACAACTTTTTTCATAATGTGTAAATTTACAACTTGATACATTTTGCAAATTTACATAAAATTTTTGAATTACACACAGATAATACCT
>BNXT01000258.1 GCA_025999775.1 Bacteroidia bacterium
ATCACGAGCGTAGCGAAGTGATACATTATCGCTAAAAATCGTCGCACAAAACCCTGCAGCTTGCGCAGGGGGGTGCGACTGTTATTTTTAGCAAGCATTTTTCTTTTGGTTCGTTTTCTTTTGTTGCGACAAAAGAAAACGAACAATAAAAATTGTTAAGACCAAAGTAGAAGAAATTCTATAGCACCTCAAATTATTTTTTAACCAAAAAAAGATTTAATCAAGAATAGTTCACTTCATTTGCATAAAATACTGCCTATCTTCGGGGGCGAAGTGTTCAATAGCGTAGCGTAAGGCGGTACGCGGGAGTTGTGTAGCATACGTTTCGAGAAATTCCCAATGTACGATTTTGTCTTTTTTTCCAACTTCACGTAACATCCAACCGACCGCTTTATGGATTAAATCATGCGGATGGTGCATTAACTGCTTAGAAAGTGCGAGCGTATCGTCAAATTGTCCATACTTGATGAATGTCCACGTAGAGACAATCGCAATGCGCTGTTCCCAAAGATTATCACTATCTGCCAACTGACGGAGTATGGAACGGTCTGTTTTATCTAATAAATATGCGCCAATCACATCTCTGCATGTAACATCCACTAAATCCCAATTATTAGCACAACGAGCATTTTCTAAGTAAAAATCATATATCTGTTGTTGTGTTGTAGGGGGCGCTTTTTTAAACTGTTTACACAGTAGCAACAAGCCTGCCAGACGAACTTCATGATACTTTGAGTGTACTAATTTACGGATTTCTATTAACGGCAGCGGCGAACAACGACGGACAATATCCCGCACCATAGGAACGGTTAATCCCAATAATATATCACCTTCTCCGTATTGTCCTTTACCTGTCTTAAAGAATCGTCTCAAAAACTCTGCTTTCTCTTGGTTTTTCATCGAAAGCAGTTCTTCGAGCACAAAGTTTGCATTCATACACTATGCTGTTTTTAATCGGTTGACAACTTTAGAGGTGATCTGCTGTTTAGCAAACTCTGCCGTGATTGTGATTTCCTCGTGTACTTTTTTAGAGGGCAATTCAAACATCAAGTCGGTTACAATAACTTCTACAATGGATCGTAAGCCTCTGGCGCCGAGTTTGTATTCAATGGCTTTATCCACAATGAAGTCGAGTGCATCATTGGCAAAGGTCAAGGCAATACCATCAAGTTCAAACAGTTTAATATACTGACGAATGAGTGCGTTTTTGGGTTCGCTCAGGATACGTTTCAGTGCACTTCGGTCTAAAGCGGTAAGGCTTGTTACCACAGGAAAACGTCCGACGATTTCGGGTATCAAGCCAAACGACTTAAGGTCTTGGGGCGCTACATACCGGATTATATCGTCTTTATCAAGGGTCGTCTGGATGTCGTTTTGAAACCCAATGGTATTTGTATTCATACGTGCAGCTATACGCTGTTCGATACCGTCGAAAGCGCCGCCTGCGATAAACAGGATATTCTGAGTGTTGATGGTGATCATCTTTTGTTCGGGGTGTTTACGTCCTCCTTGTGGCGGCACGTTAACCAAAGCGCCTTCCAAGAGTTTGAGCAGCGCTTGTTGTACGCCTTCCCCCGATACATCGCGTGTGATGGAAGGGTTGTCGCTTTTACGAGCAATTTTATCAATTTCATCAATGAATACGATACCGCGTTCGGCTAAGTTAACATCGTAATTAGCCGCTTGGAGTAAGCGGGTCAGGATATTTTCTACATCTTCGCCAACGTAGCCGGCTTCGGTGAGTACGGTGGCGTCAGCAATGCAGAACGGAACGTTGAGCATACGGGCTATGCTGCGTGCCATGAGCGTCTTACCAGTACCTGTTGACCCAACCATGATGATGTTAGACTTTTCAATCTCCACGTCATCCTTTTCGGATGGAACATAGTTAATACGCTTGTAATGGTTGTAAACAGCTACAGCCATTACTTTCTTGGCATCTTCTTGTCCGATGACAAATTGGTCTAAAAAGGCTTTAATCGCTTGTGGCTTTTCAATGGTAAACGACGGTCGGTTGGCAATAACGGGCTGTGTCTGTTGTTGAACATCCGTGAGTAGTTTGCCTGCCGATACAATACATTCGTTACAGATAGCGCCTTCTACACCGCCTATCATATAGTTTACTTGGTCTTCTGTGCGACCGCAAAAAGAGCATCGAGGAGAAGTGGGTTTCTTTGCCATATTAACGTTTCAAACACTGCAAATTTACATAAAATTTTTGAATTACACAAAAACAATGAATAATGAATAATGAATAATGAATAATGAATAATTAATAATGAATAATGAATAATTAATAATGAACAATGAACAATGAACAATGAACAATGAACAATGAACAATGAACAATGAACAATGAACAATGAACAATGAACAAAGAACAATGAACAATAAACAATACACAATGAA
>BNXT01000259.1 GCA_025999775.1 Bacteroidia bacterium
GTTTGACTACCGGAGGTAAAAAAGAAAATCGTTGAATGCCGTAATTATCTTGATAATTCATAACTGTTTTATTTCAATGCAAGTTGTATTTCGTCTTCAATAAATAGCTTGTACGTTGGTTCTCCTATCGGGGAAAGATTAGGGATTTTGCAGCTAAACAAGTCGCGTAGCAGTTTAATTTGTTCAGTCATGGAAAGACGTTGACCATACGGAATACACGTACTTTTAGCTTGTGATAAGGCTATCCGAGTGTTTTTATCTTCGCGGTTCAACATCCTGTCGTTTTTATAGTCTTCCACTATCCGTAATAAACACTGCTCGACATCTTGTTCTTCCAAGCCTGTTGTACTGGCTAAGATGTTGAATGTGTGTTTTCCGAAAGGCTCTATTTTCCATCCCAATCGTTGTAATGGTTCCTGTATATCGGTCAGTATGTCGGCATTAGCCGCTGTAACTTCAATCAATTTAGGAAAGAGCAACTGTTGCGAAGCGCCGGTGTCCTGCGATGTCTGTTGTAATTTCGTCATTGCCTGTTCAAATACGATGCGTTGATGTGCTCGTTTTTGATCTACGATAAGCAAGCCCTCTACCGTAGTGGTAACGATGTACTTATTAGCCCATTGAAAACTTTGAAAAGCCGTATCCGATAGCGAAATCTCGTATTCTATAGTGGGTTGTGAAGGTATTATATCCGATGGTTGTTGAATCTGTTCATACGCTTGTAAATACTGCTCTTTCTTGGATGTTGTAGCGCCATAAACAGTATTATTATCCCGAGGAACCGTATCAAATGGATTGTAATTAGAGTTCACTTTAACCTGCGGTGATTGCGGAACATAGCCCTTGGGCATAGGCGTAATCGGATAGTGTGATTCTACCGCAAAATCAATGCTCGGTTTGATATTATGAATACCGATAGCCTTACGCACAGCAGCAAGCAGCATACCATAAATCAACTTATCATCCGAAAACTTAATCTCGGTTTTAGTCGGATGGATATTGACATCAATATTCTTGGGGTCTATTTCAAATTGAATGAAATAGGAGGGTACGGTTTGTCCGACCAAGAGTTCTTGAAATGCCTGCATGATGGCATGATGCATATAGGGATGGCGAATGTATCGGTGATTGACGAAAAAATACTGGTCGCCTTTGGTTTTCATGGCATATTCCGGTTTCCCGATGAATCCCGATATTTTCACAGCGCAGGTACTCTGCTCAAATGCCATCAATTTTTTCTCGTAGGTATCACCAAACAGTGCGATGATGCGTTGTTTAAAATTGGCGGCGGCGAGTTGATATTCGAGCTTATCGTTATGGGTTAAACTGAATTTAATATGCGGATGTACTAAGGCTACATGCGAAAATTCTTCGGTAATGTGTTTCATCTCAACGGCATCGCTTTTCAGAAAGTTGCGTCGTGCCGGAACGTTAAAAAATAAGTTTTTAACTGCGATAGAAGTACCTTTATTACATTGGCAAGGCTGTTGTTCTTTAAACACGGAGCCTTCGATACAAAATTGAGTTCCTAATTCACTGTTTTCAGGGCGTGTTTTCATTTCCACTTGAGCGATAGAGGCGATAGAGGCTAAAGCTTCTCCACGAAAGCCCATCGTACGCAGGGCAAACAAATCATCGGCATTACGTAGTTTGGATGTAGCATGTCGCTCAAAACTCATGCGTGCGTCGGTCTCCGACATGCCCACTCCGTTGTCCACAATATGAATAAGCGTTCGTCCTGCATCTTTAACAAAGAGTTGAATGTCCTTAGCGCCGGCATCAATAGCGTTTTCTAAAAGTTCTTTTACAACGGAAGCCGGACGTTGTACAACTTCTCCCGCTGCAATCTGATTGGCAACGGCATCCGGTAGTAAACGTATAATATCTGCCATATTAACGAATCAGCCAATTTGACTGAGAAATAATGATAATCAATAACCCCACTAACACGATATACATGATAAACCGGCGACCTTGCAGCAGTCCTTTACGTTTTTTCTTCAATGGATGTTTGCGTGCAAATGCTTGCTGCATACGCACAATGCGTTCTTCATCACTGGCTTGTACTTCACCAACCAAACGTTTCAATTCCTCGGAACGTTCTTTTTCCGCATCGTAGTAGCGCGGTTTATAGTTAAACTGACGAGGACGCTTAGTGTAAAACATAGACGTTTACGGTTGATGAGGCGTATAATTGCCTTTTATCGGCGTAACCGTACTTGGCGTACGTCTTGGACTATAATGTTTGGGCATTGAGCCTTTGCCCACAAAATTGCACGAACGCGCTGAGGCTGCTGAAGCCGATACGGAAGATGTTGACGAACCGGCATAACCGCCGCCGCCCGCAGAAGATGCACAACTACCTAATGCCAACAGACCTATTATACACGCAATAAATA
>BNXT01000260.1 GCA_025999775.1 Bacteroidia bacterium
CTGTAATATATTTAATTTCTTCGAGCGTAAGCGCCGGATTCATAGGCAAACTAAGTTCTTGTTGATGTATGAGTTCGGTAATTGGTAGTTGCAAATGATTGTAATTTGCGTAGCATGGCTGTTTATGTGGCGGTATCGGATAATGAATAAGCGTTTGTATGTCGTGTTGCTGCAAATACGTCTGTAAGTGGTCTCGAAACGCTGTTCTAATAGGAAAAACATGGAACACGTGCGCATTCCAGTCCTTGATTATCGGTAACACAACATCCGCATGTTGGATATGATCAAGATAATAGCGTGCAATCTGTTTTCTTCGGGCATTATCCGCTTGCAGATACAGCAGTTTGACGTTAAGAATAGCCGCTTGCAATTCATCCAAACGGCTGTTGTAACCTTGATATTGGTATGTGTATCTTTCCTGCGAGCCGTAGTTTGCTAAACTTCGGACGGTTTGCGACAATAGCAGATCATTAGTTGTTACAGCGCCGGCGTCGCCAAAAGCGCCAAGGTTTTTAGTCGGATAAAAACTGTGTCCTGCGGCATCACCTAACGAGCCTGTCGTGTGCGAGTTGTACATACAGCCTTGTGCTTGTGCATTGTCCTCAATGAGTTTAAGGGCGTAACGTTGACACAGCTCGTGAATTGTTTCGGTATAAGCGCATTGTCCGTATAAATGTACGATAAGAATAGCTTTTGTACGTACCGTGATAGCGGATTCAATACGGTCAGGATCTATTTGATAAGTCTCAATATCCGGTTCAATCAAGATGGGCACCAAGCTATTATCAGTAATTGCTAAGATGGTTGCGATAAACGTATTTGCCGGCACGATGATTTCGTCGCCCGATTTACACACACCCAGCTCACAGTATGCTCGCAGGATGAGGCGTAAGGCATCTAAGCCATTAGCAACACCCACACAGTATTGCGTACCAATAAACTGAGCATAGCAAGTTTCAAAGGCAGCGACATTATTGCCTCGCAGATAATTTCCGGAGCACAAAACACTGTGTATTGCTTGTTCATATTCCGACAAGCGCTGTAGTGTCTGTTTTTGTATGTCGTTATTTTTTATCACTCAAACAATAATGGATAAAACTGTTTTTATGCCAAGGTTTCGTTTTTAAAATTCTTTGCCAGTCCGCCTTCTGACGTTTCTTTGTAGAGACTTGGGAGGTCATGACCGGTTTCTTTCATAACCTCAACGACTCTATCAAAGCTAATACTATGTTTTCCATCGGAGAACGCTGCAAAGGTATTTGCATCTAAGGCGCGTGCTGCTGCGAAGGCGTTGCGTTCTATACATGGTATTTGAACAAGTCCGCAGACTGGGTCGCAAGTTAAGCCGAGATGGTGTTCTAATCCCATTTCTGCGGCATTTTCTATTTGTGCTATGGAGCCTCCGAAGAGTTGATTAGCAGCCGCGGCAGCCATTGCGCAAGCCACACCTACTTCACCTTGACAGCCTACTTCCGCGCCGGATATAGACGCGTTGGTACGTACCACATTACCAAATAAGCCTGCTGTTGCTAATGCGCGTAATATACGGATTTCGCGAAACTCTCTGGTTTCCTTCAAATGGTATAAGACTGCCGGCATAACGCCACAGGAGCCACACGTGGGCGCTGTTACGACTTTACCGCCACACGCATTTTCTTCGGATACGGCTAATGCCAAAGCATAAATAGAACCTTTACTTTTAACGCTACTTGAATACCCTTTAGATTTAATCATGTATTCAACCGCTTTCCGTCTTATCCCTAACCCGCCGGGTATGATACCTTCTGCTTCTAAGCCTCTATTGATAGCGTCTTGCATAACTTCCCAGACTTCTGCCAGATAATCCCATATCTCTTTACCTTCGCATTGTTCGACGTATTCCCAATAAGAATAACCGGTCTCTAAGCACCAATGTTTTATTTCTGAAAGCGTTTCCATTTCGTACAACTTCACCGACGATGCTTTTTGTTCATTAAACTCTTCATTAGCCAGCGTGCCACCGCCAATGCTATAAACAGTCCACGTATCTATGGGATCCGATTTACCATCTACATAAGCCGTAAATTTCATGCCATTCGTATGAAACGGCAGCACAGTATGAGGTTCCCACAGAATCGTAGTTGGGGCTATCGAATTAAGTTCATCCAAGATTGCCTTATCGGTAAGATGTCCTTTCCCTGTAGCGGCAAGGCTTCCGTAGAGTGTTACTTCGTACCTATTGACACCGGAGTTACGTTTAGCAAACATGTTTGCCGCCCGTTGCGGTCCCATCGTATGACTACTGCTTGGACCATACCCTATTTTGTAAATTTGTTTAATTGATTCCATTGTTGTTAATAATTTTTTGCAAACTACAATTTTTTTTGCTTGCGGATTTAAGATAAAGTATCATTT
>BNXT01000261.1 GCA_025999775.1 Bacteroidia bacterium
GTGATCCCTTACCGCTAAAAATCGTCGCACAAAACCCTGCAGCTTGCGCAGAGGTGTGCGACTGTTATTTTTAGCAAGCATTTTTCTTTTGGTTCGTTTTCTTTTGTTGCCACAAAAGAAAATGAACAATAAAATGTGTATCAAGACAAAAGCAAAAGTAAGAATAAAAAGACTATGACAAGAAAAACTATCCTGTTTGGTTATTTCCGATAAATGTTGTACCTTTGTCAAAACCGGATAATAAGGAAGCCTTAGCGCTCTATTTAACAAGTCTTGAATTTTATGAAAAACCAACAACGTTTTGATGATTTTGTGAACTTAGGTAAGGTCATTTCTCAATATTTAGCAACGGAGAGTCCTGTTTTGCAAGAGGTTATGCAGCGAGCGAAGGCTGAAAATCCGTGGTTTACCATCCAAAACCAACGATTTGCCTTGCAGGCTATCACTCAATGGTTAAATGTTGAGACCTTATTACCATGGGTGCAGACGTATCCCCTTTCACAATACGAGCGCCCAAAAGATGTCGCTGTAGTCATGGCAGGCAATATCCCGTTAGTCGGATTTCATGATTTTCTATGCGTACTTTTAGCCAATCATCGCATCATTGTCAAGCCTTCACACAAAGACCAACAATTAATAACCTGGTTATCACAACTCTTAATCGCCATACAGCCTGAATTTGCTGATGCTATTCGATTTGAATCTAATATACTGCCGCATTTTGACGCTATCATTGCAACAGGCAGTCAACTCACACAATCTCATTTTGAAACGTATTTCTCCAACAAGTTACATATCTTTCGTGGACATCGCAACAGCGTCGCCGTGCTCAATGGACAGGAAACGCCGGACAACTTAAAGCATTTATTCGAGGATATGTTTCGCTACTTTGGGTTAGGGTGTCGCAATGTCTCTATGCTTTATGTGCCCAAAGGCTATGATTTTAACCCTTTGTACGCTGCCGCAGAAAGCTGTACCGATCTTTTTACGGAATTACAACAGCATCATTCGTTCCAAAACAACTATTTGTACCAAAAGATCGCTTTTTCGATGGGGCGCATCCCTTTCATGGATTGTGGAACCTTTTTGCTGTGTAAAAGCACGCGCTTGCCCCCTCCGTTGTCCGTCGTGCACTTTACCTATTACGACGATCTCCGTATGCTAACCAACACACTGTCAACACAAGCGCTGCAATGTAGTGTAGGCTACGGCCAAAACATCGCTTTCGGACAAGCGCAACACCCGACACTTTCGGATTATGCCGACGGTATAGATACTATGAAATTCTGCGTAAATCTTGGGCAATAACTTGTACCTTCTTTATTTGTACATCGCTTGTTTCAGGTCTTTTGCAAAAAAGGTTTTGGGATTGTTGTAAAAGTTCACAAAATCTTGTTCCGAAGCCTGTCCGGGGTAAGGGACGTAATAGTGATTCGGGCGATTGACGGCATTGCGCCATACGACGACGTAACTGATAGGATATTGTTCAATGATAGACATCAAAGATTGCGTCCACCATACCGAGTCAGGAATACATTCATAGCCTGTTTCGGTGAGCGCTATCGCCTTATTGTGTGTTTTTGAGAGGGCTTCGAGAACCTGCAAATCCGTATTTAATTTAGTAGCATAATCATCCGCCGACGTAAAACGATACTGATCCACACCCAAGATGTCAATGATAGCGTCGCCCGGATAACGTTCCAAATAATCGTTGGTATCAATTAAGTCCTGCGGGGAATAAGCATACAATATATTGGTTGCGCCTTTTTCCTGCATTTTGTTGTAGGTCATTTGCCAAAGTTGTTGATACTGCTCTGCGGTACAATACGGACGTCCCCACCAGAACCAATGACCACTATTTTCGTGATACGGGCGAAAGATGATCGGCACTTTGGTTCCGTTTGTAGTCTGGCACGCGTTGATGAAATCGGCGACATTATCCAGCCAATGGCTAAATGTATCATGATTTTTACCTCCGGGCAGTATGGTTTCCACGACGTTCTTGTCGCTTACATCCCATGAATCGCTGCCTGTAACGGGATTTCCGACGTGCCAACTCAGTGTTACAACGCCTCCGCGTTCAAAATGGTTCACAATCTCATGACGCATCCGTTCAAATGGTACTTTATCTAAATTAGAATCCGCTCCATATTCAATCTTCCCTAAATCAAACGAGAAAATGGCGGGATAGTCTCCGCAAACACTTTTAACATCACTCCTATCATCGTCCAAATACCATGTTATACCATACATAGGGTCATCGTGATGCCCAAATAGGAAGCCTTGCTCAGCTATCTTTGTCAGATTGGTAAGTAAACGCTGTGTTTCTGGCGTTTTGGTCTTGTCGGCGCTCTCGGTACAACACCCTGTAAACATACACATAGCAACGAAAAC
>BNXT01000262.1 GCA_025999775.1 Bacteroidia bacterium
GAGTGTATTTGAAAATTTTTATGTATCTTTGTAGAATGAAATTCTTAAAAAGATACGGCTTGTTATGCGTATGTGTTCTCTCTGTTCTGATTGCACAAGCGAGCATGGTGCTTGTGCCCATGGATAATGTGCAGAAGAACCATCTAAAAGCCTACGGTATTGCCTATTGGGTACTTCAACACGATGAGGAGGTCAGTTGGCTGCTCAATTACCGTGGCGGTAGCTTTATGTTTGCACACACGGCTACCATTGAAAAAGAATGTAAAATTAGGGATGTATCGTATCAAATCATTGCCGATGTGCAAGCCGGACAGATACTACAAGAGATTGCCGACCCTGAAGTTAATATGGATGCCGTTAAACTGAATAAAGCCCCTAAGATAGCGGTGTATTCTCCCAAGAATAAGCTTCCATGGGACGATGCCGTAACCTTAGTCATGTCTTACGCCGAAATTCCCTACGATGTAATCTACGACGACGAGGTGATGCAGGGCGTACTACCGTTGTACGACTGGTTACACCTGCACCACGAGGACTTTACCGGACAATTTGGTAAATTTTGGGCAGGCTATCGCGATCAGGCATGGTACAAAGAAGATGTGGCGCTACAAAAAGAACGTGCACAGAAATACGGTTTCAACAAGGTCTCTCAACTCAAATTGGCAGTATCTCATAGGATACGTGATTTCGTAATGGGCGGCGGCTTTCTCTTTGCCATGTGTTCAGCGCCTGATAGCTACGATATTGCGCTATCCGCTGAAGGTATTGATATTTGCGATTATATGTTCGATGGCGACCCCATGGATCCACAAGCCCAACATAAACTGGACTTCAGTAAAACTTTCGCTTTCCAAAACTTTAGGCTCGTAACGAACCCCATGGAATACGAAGTTTCGGATATTGACGTAACGCTTACACGTCCACAGACTATCAACGAAAAGAATGATTTCTTTACGCTATTTGACTTTTCTGCTAAATGGGACTGGATACCCACGATGCTCACACAGAACCATACCCAAGTCATACATGGCTTCATGGGACAAACCACCGCTTTTAGCAATCGCACGCTTAAATCGAGCGCCATCATCTTGGGCGAAACCAAGTCCCTCAACGAAACACGCTACCTGCACGGCACCTACGGTAAAGGCACCTGGACATTCTATGGCGGACACGACCCGGAAGACTATCAACACTACGTCGGCGACCCGCCTACCGATCTCAATCTATTTCCTAATTCACCCGGCTATCGACTGATACTTAATAACATCCTTTTTCCGGCAGCTAAAAAAGAAAAGAAAAAAACATAGTCTATGACCCAGCTCTCCACACCGTTTTCTATCCTTGTTGCAATAGCTCAAAACAACGCCATAGGTCTCAATAACACCCTCCTTTGGCATATTACTGAGGATTTGAAACGTTTTAAGCAACTCACGCTTGACCACACGATCATTATGGGGTTGAAAACCTTTTACTCATTGCCTGTAAGACCGCTCCCTCGTCGTCGAACCATTGTTTTGGCGGACGATCACAATCTTCACATAGAAGGATGCGAGATGGCTTATTCTATAAACGATGTGCTACGCTTGGCAGATCCCCATCAAGAAAATTTTATCTGTGGCGGCGGCTCTATCTATCGTCAGTTTATCAATGTAGTGGATACCATCCATCTGACAATGGTCTATAAAGATTTTGAAGCCGATACATTCTTTCCTGACATTGATAAATCCGTGTTCGCTTTGGATTCCGAAAGCCCGCTATCAACCGATGAAGCCTCCGGATTAACGTATCAATTTCAGACTTTTCGCCGGACGCACGCATGAAAATCATTTGCTTTGATAATAACCGAAAAAATGACGCTACCAATAGCAATGAACCATCGTTCTATCTGAAACCCGATACGGCGCTTTTGTTGCGCAATCGCCCATACTTTATACCGGACTATGTGCACGATTTACGCTGTGCTATATCCCCTGTCGTAAAAATTAACCGCCTTGGAAAATACATCCAACCTGCCTTCGCAAAAACTTATTACGACGAAATAGCTATCGGGGTTACCTTAACAGTTGTTGATTTCACGTCTATACCGTCCAATAACGCTTTATCAGAATACAAATCTGTGATACTTGATAATAGCGCCGCCCTGAGTAAGTTCGTGAACATCAAAGACCTTGACAAGGATTGGCAAACTACCGATTATCAACTGCGTATTAACGGCGATCTCGCCCAAACCGGCAATGGTCAACATTGGCGTTGGTCTGTCGATGAACTCATCGCCTACGTTTCACAGTACATGACCCTACGTACCGGCGATTTGCTGTTTGTTGGACTGACACCCGCATTAAATAAAATACAAATAAATAATGAAATTGAGGCTATTATGAAT
>BNXT01000263.1 GCA_025999775.1 Bacteroidia bacterium
ACGCCATTCACGTTGTAAATCTCTATTTTGTCCCCTGCCTTTAATTCTCCATTCTCAACTCTCAATTCTCCATTAACGACAGGGTTGGGGTAAATCGACAGTTGGACGGAAGAACTCTCGGCAATACCGGTGGCAGCAGAGGTCGTAAACGTCAGAGTATCGCCATTAGTAGTACCGCTTGCCGTTGTTGCATAAGCGTAGAACTGATATTGCGTATTTGCCGTCATGCCCGTTAAACTGTCACTTGCGCTCGTAGTCCATGCACTTGCAGAAGATTGTTTGTATTTAAAGCCCTGCTCGGTAATGGTTTCGCTACCTACTGTTACCAATTTGTTCAGTATTGCTGATGTTGATGTAATATTGGTGGCGGCAAGCGTAGTAACGGTTGGTGGCGTAGTTGTAGCAGAAATTGTCGTAAACGTCAGAGTATCGCCATTGGTAGTACCGCTTGCCGTGGTTGCATAAGCGTAGAACTGATATTGCCTATTTGCCGTCATGCCCGTTAAACTGTCACTTGCGCTCGTAGTCCATGCACTTGCAGAAGATTGTTTGTATTTAAAGCCCTGCTCGGTAATGGTTTCGCTACCTACTGTTACTGTTTTGTTCAATGTTGCTGATGTTGACGTAATATTGGTGGCGGCAAGCGTAGTAACGGTTGGTGGCGTAGTTGTAGCAGAAATTGTCGTAAACGTCAGGGTATCGCCATTAGTAGTACCTGTTGCCGTTGTTACATAAGCGTAGAACTGATATTGCGTATTTGCCGTTAGGCCTGTTATAGTGTCGCTTGTGCTCGTAGTCCACGCACTGGCAGAGGATTGTTTGTACTTAAATCCCTGCTCGGTAATGGTTTCGCTACCTACTGTTACTGTTTTGTTCAGTGTTGCTGCTGTTGACGTAATATTGGTGGCAGCAAGCGTGGTAACGGTTGGTGGCGCTATTGTAGTCGTAAACGTCAGGGTAGTACCATTGGTAGTACCGCTTGCCGTCGTTACATAAGCGTAGAACTGATATGGCGTACCTGCCGTCAGTCCTGTTATATTGCCACTTGTGTTCGTAGTCCACGCACTTGCAGAGGCTTGTTTGTATTTAAAGCCCTGTGCGGTAATTGTTTGACTACCTGCCGTTACCGATTTGTTCAGCGTCGCTGATGTCCGCGTAATGTTGGTTGCAGCAAGCGTGGTAACGGTTGGTGGCGTAGTTGTAGCAGAAGTTGTCGTAAACGTCAGAGTACTGCCATTGATAGTACCGCTTGCCGTTGTTACATAAGCGTAGAACTGATATTGCGTATTTGCCGTCAATCCTGTTATATTGCCGCTTGCGCTCGTAGTCCACGCACTTGCAGAGGATTGTTTGTATTTAAAGCCCTGCTCGGTAATGGTTTCGCTACCTACTATTACTGTTTTGTTCAGTATTGCTGATGTTGACGTAATATTGGTGGCGGCAAGCGTAGTAACGGTTGGCGGCGCTATTGTAGTCGTAAACGTCAGGGTAGTACCAGTGGTAGTACCGCTTGCCGTGGTTACATAAGCGTAGAACTGGTATTGCGTACCTGCCGTCAGTCCTGTTATATTATCGCTTGTGCTCGTAGTCCACGCACTTGCAGAGGATTGTTTGTATTTAAAGCCCTGCTCGGTAATGGTTTCGCTACCTGCTGTTACCGATTTGTTCAGCGTTGCCGTTGTTTGCATGATGTTTGTAGCGACAAACGTGGTAACGGTTGTAGGTGTAGTTGTAGCAGAAATTGTCGTAAACGTCAGGGTATCGCCATTAGTAGTACCGCTTGCCGTTATTGCATAAACGTAGAACTGATATTGCGTATTTGCTGTCATGCCCGTTAAACTGTCACTTGCGCTCGTAGTCCACGCACTTGCAGAGGACTGTTTGTATTTAAAGCCCTGCTCGGTAATGGTTTCGCTACCTACTGTTACCAATTTGTTCAGTATTGCTGATGTTGACGTAATATTGGTGGCGGCAAGCGTGGTAACGGTTAGTGGTTCAATTGTTGTCGTAAACGTCAGGGTAGTACCAGTGGTAGTACCGCTTGCCGTTATTGCATAAGCGTAGAACTGGTATTGCGTACCTGCCGTCAGTCCTGTTATATTGTCGCTTGTGCTTGTAGTCCACGCACTGGCAGAGACTTGTTTGTACTTAAAGCCCTGCGCGGTAATGGTTTCGCTGCCTACTGTTACCGATTTGTTCAGCGTTGCCGTTGTTTGCGTGATGTTTGTAGCGACAAACGTGGTAACGGTTGTAGGTGTAGTTGTAGCAGAAGTTGTCGTAAACGTCAGGGTATCGCCATTAGTAGTATCGCTTACCGTGATTGCATAAGCGTAGAACTGATATTGCGTATTTGCCGTCAGTCCTGTTATATTGCCGCTG
>BNXT01000264.1 GCA_025999775.1 Bacteroidia bacterium
GCAAAGTTACTGTTTTTTTTTTTTACTTCATCATTTTTGTGAAAAAATTATTAACAGCATTTCGTTACAAATTGTTGATAATGTTTAACCCAAATTACATGATTTTTTTCTAATTTTTACAACTTTGTGATATTCCGAAATCTCTGTAAAATACGATGTTTCAAGCATTATGCTAAAAGTTTATTTATCAAATCTGCAAACGTTTTTACAACCGGATTTTCAATTTGAGTGATTGGTATCGGATGAAATTCTGTAATTTTTTTTTCCAAAATATCTTGCATTTTTATCGCTAACGCTTGTGAATTTTTAGGTTCAAAAAATGTTGTTACCTGACTTCCTTGTGCCGTTTCGTATGCAAACATTAAGTCGGAAAGTATCATCGGTTTTTCATAACCGATGTATTCTGATATTGGTAAACCCCATGTTTCAAGCGTAGAAGCGAAGATTAAACAGGTCGATTGTTGGTATCGCTTTTTTAATGTTTCCGTATCTAACAAACCTAAAAAACGGATGTTAGGATTATCTTGATAAGCGTTTACAATCCACTGTGCATAACGGTTTTCACTTCCATCAAAAGTAAAACACATTTGAAATTTCAGATCATTTTTATGCTTCAAGATTTCGCAAGCTTCGCACACTGTTTCAAAATTTTTAAATGGATGCGGAAGTGAAGGATAAAAAAACATCGGTACTCTCTGGTCGTTGGAAACGCAGTGTTTATCAGCGTTATCAACGCTCTTCGATGCCGGTCTTGCAACAATAATTTTTTTTTTATCAAAATGAAATAGTTTAGCAAAACGATCGCGTAACCAATTTTGTTGTACTATTAAATATGTATTACGATGAATATTTATGCGATACAGATATTTGTAAAATAGTGCAAACAGAACGTATGATTTTGCATAGCGCCAATCCTGTTTTGTCCATTCAAAAAACGGTGTAGCATTGTGCATATACGTTGCGCGTACAGGAGTATTTACCCGCGGCGTCATATCATGCAACGATAGCCACAGCACAGGTTTTAATCGTTTTGACAAGCGATTAAAAAAAATGTATTCGTAGAACAACCGATACACCCAACGACGTTTTGATTTTGGAAATTCAAGATACATTATATTAGGATAGCACGCCAATTTTTTATTTGCAACTAACGCAATAATACGATAGTGTTTTGATATATCGCTATTACTCAACTCGGACAAACACATACGTAAGATAGTAAGCAATCCGCCTTGTGTCATATTGACAGCCGAGATAACAATGCAAGGACGCATAAGCAATTACAATTGTTGGTGCAACACTTTTCCGTGATCACAAATCAACAGACGGGAAGGATATTTACTAATGATAATAAAGTCGTGCGTGGCAATCAACACGGTACAACCGCTTTTGCTAATATTGCATAACAACTGAATGATTTCCTCCGATGTATCCGGATCTAAATTACCTGTAGGTTCGTCAGCCAAGATTACTTCCGGTTCGTTGAGCAGTGCGCGTGCGATGGCTACACGCTGTTGTTCGCCACCAGACAGCTGGTGCGGCATCTTGTACATCTCTTGTTCCAAGCCTACTTTTTGCAATACTTCGTGGATGCGTACGGTAATTTGTCGAGCGTGTGTCCAGCCTGTCGCCCGAAGAACAAACTCTAAATTTTGACTAATATTACGATCTGACAATAGTTGGAAATCTTGAAAAACGATCCCCAATTTTCTTCTCAGATAAGGTATATGTTTTTGTTTAATATTAGAGAGTGCGTACCCAGCTATGAGCGCCTCGCCTGAACGTACCGGTAAATCGCCGTATAGTACACGTAGCAACGAGCTTTTGCCGGTTCCGGTTTTACCGATAAGATAAACCAACTCTCCTTTTTCAATATCCGCGTTTACGTCGGAAAGAATGAGATTCTGACGCTGATAAACGGCTAAATTTTTAAGACTAATAACAGGTATCATAGTTTTGAAGTCAAGGTAACGTAGTATAATTTTTAAATCTAATTACACTGCAAATTTACATAAAATTTTCCAATTACACACCAACTAATAAACAATTAACAATATATGAGAAGTGTAGGGTTGCCGGTCGTTGAGCGTAGCGAAATGAGGAATCTCGCTTAAAATCCTACAAATCCTGATTCAGATAATTGACAGCGCCAATATCCGAAACAACTATACAGACTGCATGGCACGGCGCATATCCCACTATGCCCGTTGTAGGGACGGGTTTGAAACCAGCCCCTACGGTCATCCATTGTTCATTGTTCATTGTTCATTATTCATTGTTCATTGTTCATTGTTCATTGTTCATTGTTCATTGTTCATTGTTCATTGTTCATTGTTCATTGTTCATTGTTCATTGTTCATTGTTCATTGTTCATTGT
>BNXT01000265.1 GCA_025999775.1 Bacteroidia bacterium
CTTATTAAAATCGGGGTTCAGACAGTTTAAAATAATGACATGATAAAAGACAGCGACTATAAAGCGTGGCTGAGTGATTTGAAATTGCGCGTTCGGCAAAGTCAGATTAAAGCAGCTGTGCGGGTCAATAGCGAAATGATAGCGCTATATTGGAGTATTGGGGCGGATATTGTTGCTAAACAAGCCGAATCGGTATGGGGTAGCGGCGTCATTCCTCAACTCAGCGCCGATTTGCGGGCGGAATTTCCTGATATGCAGGGATTGTCGTATAGAAATTTGAGGTTGTATCGGCAGTTTTACATCGCCTATCCGCAAGTAAAGGATTATCTTCCACAATTTTTTCAAATCCATCTTTCAATTGGGCGCTCACTGAGTACCCAATTACAAGGTACTAATAATCAGGATATTACAATTTGGCAATCACCGATTGCCAAATCCGAAAATAACCTTCCCTCAATTTGGCAGAAACTGTCTGCCAAATTGCAAAATGTTGATAATGAGAATGTTGCAATTTGGCACTCACTGAGTGCCAAATTCAAACAATACGATATTCCTTGCTTCCTGCCGACAAATTAGTTCACAAACTTTCGTTTACACATATAAAATTGTTGTTGCCCATAGACAACATACTCAAGCGAGCATTTTACGAAATTGAGTGCATAAAAGGCACGTGGAGCGTAAGGGAGTTGAAACGCCAAATAGATAGTTTGTATTTTGAACGTAGCGGAATGAGCCAAAACCCTGCGCTATTGAGCAAATTAACACAAGAAAAAAGCGAAACTGCCACTATGTTGGATACCATTAAATCGCCGTTAGTATTTGAGTTCTTAGGATTGAAAGCCAAAGACGTGGTGTATGAATCCGATTTAGAGCAGGCCTTGATTGAACATTTGGAAGAATTTTTACTTGAATTGGGTGATGGATTTTGCTTTGAGGCACGCCAGAAACGTATCATTATTGGTGATGAGTATTATTTCTGCGATTTGGTATTTTACCATCGCATTCTAAAGTGCCACGTGTTGGTGGAATTGAAGGTGGGCAGTTTTTCTTACGAGCATATTGGGCAACTCAAAACTTACGTTAACTATTACCGCAAAGAAATGATGCACTCCGATGACAACCCGCCCGTAGGTATTTTGTTGGTAACAAACAAAAACAATGCCTTGGTAGAATACGCTATGGCGGACAGCGACAAAGATATTTTTATATCGAAATACGCTTTGGAATTGCCCGAAAAGAAGGTATTGGAAGATTTTATACGAAACGAGTTTAACCAAAAACAGGAAAAATATGATTAATGGCAAATGGTTTGTTATTCATCCAAGAGGTGATCAAGAGGTGAACCATCCAAAATAACAACAATGGCACAAAAACAGAATATAGAACGACCGCAAGCCGTAAAGGATTTCATCAACGAGCATCAGATGCTGTTTTGGTACTCACCCGAACCCAAAAGTGAAACGGTGAGCGATGAGTTGGTGGTGGAAACTATTTTGAACTACGGCTCTTTGAATAATGTGCGGCAGTTGTTCCAAGTGATAGGAATAAAGAACACAGCAAAGATTTTTTTTGACAGTATCAAAAAAAGCGAGCGACGCAAGAATAATTATCACGAATTGACACTCAATTATTTCACCTTATTGTTTAACCGTTATGCACAATGAAATTTTATCGGACAAACAGACTGATTTGCTGCCTTTTGTATCGCAATTTAAGCGGAGTTTTTATCTCGTAGGCGGCACTGCTATTGCTTTGCACATTGGGCATCGCCGCTCTGTTGATTTTGATTTGTTTGCCCCCGCACGGCTAAATCAGATGCGGATTTTACAAAAAATGTCATTTGCAAAGGGGCAAAAAATACTGATATTCAAGGATATTGACCAACTACACTACTACATTAACGAAGTCAAAGTTACGTTTTTTCAATATCCTTATGCTGTGCCGCATCCTGTAAAATTTGACAATGTAATTTCCGTTCCATCATTGCTGTCGCTTGCTGCTATGAAGGCGTTTGCATTGGGGCGCAGGGCAAAATGGAAAGATTATATAGACTTGTATTTCATAATCAAAGATTTTTTTTGCATCGCAAAAATTGCCGCAGAGGCGGCACGTATTTTTGGAGACCTGTTTTCCGAAAAATTATTTAGGCAACAGCTGGCATTTCACAAAGATATTGATTACAGCGAAGAGGTTGAATATATGAATGGGTTTCAGATAAAGGATGAGGAGGTAAAGGCATTTTTGATTGATAAAGCATTGGAGTTTTAGTTAGCTGTTAATTGGCATCTAAGAATTGTATCTCTGTAAATGCTCAAAACAAACCATTACATCTTATTGTTATAGATAGTTATAGATGGTTATATGTTGTTGATACG
>BNXT01000266.1 GCA_025999775.1 Bacteroidia bacterium
ATTGTAGTCATTTCTGAATATAGTGTCCGTGAAATATAGCCACCGGTAGGTAAAACCTTTTTCGCCACCGAATAAATCCAGTTCTATCCATCCGTCAGCCGTATCTCTTTGGTGTTCGCCATACATATACGCGCTATATATAGGGTCTTGTTTAGCATACGTCAGTTTTACTGAATCCGGAGCATACACAGAATCTTTCAATGTCAGCGAACAGCCCCGCCTATCCGCTATGTTCACGCTATAAATGCCGCGCTCAAGATTGGGTAAAGAATCATTGGCGCCCACTTGAAGTTGCGTTAATACATCGATCCATTTGTAGGTATAATCGGGCGTGCCGCCACTTACGTTGACTACGATAAAACCGCTGCTATCGCCGGCACAACGTGAGGAATCTTTAGCAACCGTAGCGAACAATGGTGTCGGCTCATCAAATTTTAACGAATCCACAGAATAAACGCCATTTTTATCGGTAACGGTGAGCCAATAAGTACCGCTTCGGAGACCGCGTAAGGTATCCGAATTATTGGAAATTGTTCGCAGTTGAATGGTATCCGAAGAGCTAAGGATGTTTGCAGGATTGGCTTTTGTCCAGAGGTAGGTATAGGGCGCTATGCCTCCGGCGCCAATAGCTACCGACAGTGCACCGGTTGCCGAATCATAGCAGGTGATACTATCTGCCACCTTTAGCACAGGTAGCAACGCTTGAGGCTTAACGATAGTAAACGTAAAATCTGTAGAACACCGCACGCTGTCTATGACCGTTAAAGAGTACGTATTGGGACTTAAATTTTCTATCGTAGAAAAGTTGACGGCGCTGTCTTTTTTGCTGTTCCATTCATAGACGTAGGGCTTAACGCCGCCTGCGGCTGCTACCCGAATATATCCATTATCGACGCCTTGTACAACGCCATAGATAGAGCCATAATTTGTACAATGCGAAACGATACTGTCCGCTAATTTTATTGCGCCGTTTTCCGATAAAGAAAACAGTGTACTATCTTTACAACCTCTACTATCATTGATTTTTATGGAATAAACGCCGGCTAATAAAAGAGAACCTGTAAACATAGTGTCATTAATTACAGGACTACCCAGGTTGTGAATCCAAGTGTAACCATTGGCATGATCGCCTCCATTGGCGACCACTTGTAAAGCGCCGCTTGAAGTACCTGCGCAACTGATATTGGTAGAATCTTTTTTTGTTAAAAACAGCGGCGGTACGCACGCAATATCAACGGTTATGCTGGATCTTACATTGCCGCTGATTGCGTAAATAGTGTGGACGCCGCACGTATCCTTATGCAAAGAATCCATATAGGCAGACGTGTCTGTCCCGAGGGCAATTTTCAGAGCATCGAATTTATCTTGATTTGGAATGGTGATATTAACACTGCCTTGAGCGTTGGAGCAGATGGAGGAATCTATGTGATCAACGACCATCTTTAGGGTGTCTATTTCTATTGTAACACTTAGAGTATCCGAATAACAACCTTTTTCGTTTTGTGCATAGATTTGATAAGACCCTCTCTCCGAAACAGGGTAGGGGCTTGAGATTAGCTCAGGCGTACTACCGCAGCGATAAAACGTATAGTTTGCGGTTGTAGGTTCCGCTGAAAATTCAATAAATCCGGCATGTAAGCCTGTTTCATTGCCGTATTTAGCATTGCCGTATTTAGCATTGCCGGAAGCGTCGCTAGGCATCCGGATTTTCTCAGGATTGGTTAGATTGACAACCTGCATTATCGTATCGTCGCGATCCCAAATATAGAACGTATCAAGCCCTCCGGCAAGATTAGTGAAGGTGATAGTATCGCTGCTAATCGTAAATATAGCGTCTTTGTGCTTGATTTTGTAATAGGCTTTATCTATCTTGCGACCTCCTGTGATGCTTAATTTTACCTTACCATCTCTATCATCATTACAGGTAGGATTGGTTGGAGCCACCGTTACTTGCAAGGAATCTGCCCAGGTAACTTTGATATAAAACCGTCCGTCCGATGATGTATCTGACGGTTGTTGATCCGAATTACTACCCATAGAGAATTTTGCAGGGAAAACGCCACTATCTTGCTCTTTCGGTTCAAGGTTGATATTCAATGAATTAGATGTCCTTTCATACGAAGTAATACGTCTTACACCGCCGCCAGCATCCCAAATATCTTTTGGTTCTTCAATTATATAAAAGTTGCGCAGAGTATCCCTTTTTAACAGATTCCCTTCCGCATAAGGGATTGATAAATCGGTTATAAAGCCTTTGTAGTTTGCAAGAATAGGAATAGTATCTTTTGGATTTGGGGTAATATCACTTACAATGGTAATGACTACGCTTTCTTCTCTATAATTAGGGAGATCGTCTCTAGTGCCTTCAA